>NZ_JBFUKT010000074.1:0-14529 GCF_056400705.1 Paenisporosarcina sp. P5_A11 | reverse complement strand
CAACTAGTTCTGCACGGTCGACAGTTTTCCCTGTGATCATTTGAACTGACGTAGCGATTGATTGGATTTCTTCAGGAAAATCACTTAATTGTTGATTGACATTAACGCCAATTCCCAAAATAATTGCATGAACTCGGTCTATATCTGCTTGAAGTTCTGTTAAGATTCCCGTGCATTTTTTTCCATTGATTAGCAAATCGTTTGGCCATTTGATTTCAGCGCGAACCCCTGCAATATCCTCAATCGCTCTCGTTACAGCAACAGCTGCCACTAAAGTCAATTGAGGTGCTTTTGTAGGAGGGATTTCAGGGCGAATAATCACACTCATCCAGATACCTTTGCCTTGTGTAGAAGTCCATGGACGTGCTAAACGTCCTTTTCCTGCAGTTTGTTCTTCACAAATGACGATGGATCCATCAGGTTCTCCAGCTTGTGCAAGTTGATGAGCAATCGGCTGAGTAGTCGGACATGATTGTAGATAATGAATGTTTCTGCCGAATCGCTTTGTTGCTAAATGTTGATCTATTTTCGCAGCTTGCAATGAATCTGGGGAAGATTTTAAGACGTATCCTTTTTTCTTCACCGTTTCGATTTCAAAGCCTTCTTCTTCAAGTTCTTTAATATGCTTCCAAATAGCTGTTCTTGATAATCCGAAGTCGTCAGCCAACTGTTGACCAGAAATAGGTTGCCCGTTTGCAGCTAATAATTGTTTTGTGATGTTAAACTTCACTGTTGGATTCATTCATTATCCATTCCTTTAACTTAGTAGCATTGTTCGCTACTTTTTGATGTAACACAGCATGCTCGATTTGAGAAAGCATAGCCTTTAGCCAGGGTCCACCAGGCTTATTAAGCCATTCCATTACATCTTGCCCAGAAATAACGAGTTCACGGAAAGATTGAATTGGTAACGATTGTTTGCGCTGGACAATCAATTCTACTGGTATTTGTTGACTATCACTACAAAGTACTCGAGATAGCAGTTCGGCCTGGACAAGTATATTCTCTTCAAAATGGTAAAGGTCATCAATCGTAAATAACCGTTCACATCTTATTTGCGTCGCATTTACTAAGTGATTAATTTGTTGCTTTAATTCATTGGATAATTTAAAAATCGTCGCCAAATCTGAGCCATTTGGTATTTCTTGCAGTAGGCATAAAAAGGACCAACAAACTAAAACATTTTGAGGATTTCCCAGATACTTCCACCTAGCATCCTCGAATTGAAAATCACCTGGAAGGTGCTTCGCCAAGTTGCTTTGCCCGAGATAGCTCATACCTTTCCCAAGATGCTTACTTAACCACATTTTTTCAAGTTCAGCTGTCAACCGTTCAACTGATACATACGCAAGATCATTTGAGCACAACTTTATGGCATCTAATGTCAAGCTATCTATAGAGAAACCTAACTGTGCAGTAAAGCGAACGGCACGAAGCATTCTTAACGCGTCTTCCTTAAAACGATCAGTTGGTTCTCCGACTGTTCTAATGATTCCATTGTGCAAATCACGCTGACCGTCGAATAAATCAATCAGGTGGAAATTAGCTGTCATAGCAAGAGCGTTCATCGTAAAATCTCTGCGTTTTAAATCTTCTTCCAATGACAGTACGAACTTAACATCACTTGGTCTTCTGTGATCGGTGTATTCGCCTTCTGTTCTGAAAGTAGTTACTTCAATCGGGACATGATTTTCTATGACGAGAACCGTGCCATGGGCAAGTCCTAAATCAACAGTTCTCTTAAATATGAATTTCACTTCTGATGGTAATGCACTAGTTGCTATGTCTATGTCATTGGCTATTTTGTGACGAACAAAATCACGGACTGCTCCACCGACAAATACGGCTTCATAGCCATGTTGGATGAGTGTTTCTATGATTTTCTTCCCAGCATGCCATTGTTCAGTTGTGAACATGTCGATGTATTACCTTGTCATATAGCTTTTCATACTGAGACACAACAAACGAAGAATGGAATTTTCGAGAGACCGTTTCAAGTGCTGCACTTCTCATACGGCTATGTATGTCTTCATTGGTCAATATTTTCAATGCATAACATGCTACGGATTCAACATCATGTAAAGGCGCAATATACCCATTCATACCGTGTTCAATGACTTCAGGTATGCCACCGATATCCGTACCAATGCATGGTACGCCACACGCCATTGCTTCTAACAACACTAAACCAAATGATTCTTTCTCTGATAATAATAGTTTCAAATCACTAATTGAATATAGTTCAGACACGTTATTCTGCTTTCCTAAAAATAGAACATCTTTATCTAATCCTAACGAAGCAACTTGTTTTACGATATTATTCATTTCCGGTCCATCACCCACTAGGAGCAATTTGGCAGGCATTTTATTTCGAATATATGCAAAACTCGATACGACATCTTCAACATGTTTAACTTTACGGAAGTTAGAGACGTGAATGACCACTTTTTCATCTTCTTCAATATGAAAATAATCCTTTAAATTTGTTGACTTATTTGGAAAGTACTCTCTTTCATCAACAAAATTATGAATGGTTTCAATGGATTGAGCAGGTTGAATCAAGCGCATTGTCTCTTCTTTTAGTGAATCCGAAACTGCGGTCACCATATCTGATTTTTCGATGCCATAACGAATAGCTCCTGACAACGATGAGTCGTAGCCTAAAACACTTATATCCGTCCCGTGAAGCGTTGTTACTATGCCAACATTCTGACCTGCCATATCACGCGCCAAAACAGCGCAGACAGCATGTGGTATGGCGTAATGAACGTGAAGAATATCTAAATTCTCTTTTTTAATAACTTCTGCCATTTTGCTGGCTAATGCTATATCGTAAGGTGCATATTGAAACACCGAGTAACTGTTTACGTCTACTTGATGAAAGAATATATTTGGGACCATGCGATTTAAACGGAATGGCACACTTGACGTTATAAAGTGGATTTCATGTCCTCGCTCAGCTAGTAACTTGCCTAATTCGGTTGCAATAACTCCTGAGCCTCCAACAGTTGGATAGCAAGTGATACCGATTTTTAATTTCTTCACGAAGTTACATCCTCCTTTCTTAAGAACGTCTCTCTTGCAGTAATCTCCAGTCAATAAATCCTTCTTGTAGTCCCTTTAATAATACTTCTGCCGTTCCCATATTAGTGGCTAATGGAATTTGGTAGACATCACATAAACGAATTAGAGCTGTCACATCAGGTTCGTGTGGTTGAGCCGTCAATGGATCACGGAAGAAAATAATCATGTCCATTTCGTTATTGGCAATCATAGCACCAATTTGCTGATCTCCACCAAGGGGACCCGACTGAAAACGATATACTGCTAAACCCGTTTCATCAATTATTCGTTGTCCTGTTGTGCCAGTAGCACATAATTCATGTTCAGCCAATATAGCTTGATAAGCCGTCACAAATTGAATCAAGTCATCTTTTTTTCGGTCATGTGCAATTAATGCTATTTTCATGGAATTCTCATCCTATCGTTTATAGAATATTTTCTAGGCCGTATACAAGCTCAGTTAAATCCATTACCTGGTTAATTGAAAATGTTACACCCGACATGAAGGATTGTCGATTAAATGAATCATGTCGTAATGTGAACAGTTGACCTTCTCCTCCAAACAATACTTGTTGATGAGCAATTAACCCAGGCAAACGCACACTATGTATGGGTATTCCATCGAAAGATGCTCCTCTAGCACCTGCAATTGTTTCTTCTTCATTTGGATGACCTTGTTTGTGAGATGGTCTCACTTCCGCAATCATTTGAGCTGTTTTATACGCAGTGCCTGAAGGTGCATCTAGTTTTTGATCATGATGCATTTCGATAATTTCAACATCAGGGAAATAAGCTGCTGCCATTGTAGCAAATTTCATCATCAATACCGCACCAATTGCAAAATTTGGTGCCACGATACAGCCGAGCTGATTATTCTTCGCAAGTGTTGTGCAATGTCGAAGTTGTTCATCAGTAAAGCCAGTTGTTCCAATAACAGGCCTAACATTATTCTGTAAGCATAACTTCGTATGCCCAAACACTTGATGAGGTGTTGTTAAATCAAGGAAAACATCTGGTCTGATGATCGTAATCAGACTTTCTAATTCTAAAAATACAGGAACATCATAACTAGCTGGAAATTCAGGTGACTCACTTAATAACTCCCCTATTTCCTTATGGTCTAGTACTGCGACTAATTCCATATTCTCATTATTCATTATAGTATGTACAGCTTCTTGCCCCATCTTTCCTCTTGGGCCACCAATTGCTACTCGAATCATGATTGTTCCTCCTTTAAAGTCCAACGATGTTTATCTCTTGTGCTAAACTTGTCCATCACACGATCATGCGCTTTTTGCATATCAATTTTCTCTGCATTTGCAAAACATATGAGAACAAACAAAAGATCACCTAATTCTTCTTCCATGCTTTTTTGGGCTTCAGTCGATTTCTTCTTTTTCGTGCCATGAACATGTTGAACTTCTCTTGCTAACTCACCTAGTTCTTCAGTCATTCTAGCAAGCATTTCAAAAGGTGGAAAATAGCCTTCTTTAAATTGTCCGATGTATTCATCCACTTCTTTTTGTAACGTTTGAATTGTTTTTTCAGATGTCATACGTTTCATCTCCTCCTCTTATCCTAATAATAAGGAATGTAGTTGTCAAAACACTTGAAATGAATGATAATAACTAAGGGTAATTTTCAGAAAATGGGGTGTTATTATACTGAAAGGCATTAAATTTAAAAATATATTCTTTATCATACTAGGGTCAGCAATTTTTAGTTTTGGTTTTGTTCATTTTAACATTCAAAATCAACTAGGCGAAGGCGGATTTAGCGGAATCACGTTAATTTTGTTTTTCGTATTTAAACTTGATCCTGCATTAATGAATTTACTATTAAATATACCAATGTTTTTTCTTGGTTGGCGACTTCTTGGTCAGAAAGTATTTGTTTATACCATTATCGGAACTGTATCTGTGTCCATATTTCTAAAGATTTTCTTACTTTATGAAATAAATATTCACATTCAAGACGATTTATTTTTAGCCTCTTTATTTGCAGGAGTTTTTGTTGGAGTTGGTCTTGGAATCATTTTCAGATATGGAGGCACGACTGGTGGGGTAGATATTATTGCCCGACTCGCTCACAAATATGTTGGATGGAGCATGGGCAAGACGATGTTTATCTTTGATGCAGTGGTAATCATGTTGTCATGGCTAACATTTTTAGACTCACGTTCAATGATGTATACATTAGTGGCTGTCTTTATTGGGTCTCGTGTCATTGACTTTGTACAAGAAGGTGCATACGCAGGTCGTGGAGCTTTTATTATTTCTGAATTCCAAAATGAAATTGCCGATCGCATTTCTAATGATATGGAGCGGGGAGTTACGGTTTTAAGAGGTTTTGGTCACTTTACTAAAGTTGATCGGGAAGTGCTCTACTGTGTGGTAGGTCGCAATGAAATTGTTAGGTTAAAAAACATCATAATGTCTATAGATCCACATGCATTTGTGTCAGTAACAGATGTCCATGATGTGATGGGTGAAGGATTTACACTCGATGAGGAAAAACGTCCGCTTGACTAACATACCAAGCGTTGTACTTTAGCTAGATTTCGAGAGTAACAACTATAGAAACAAAAAAACTCACGAGCATGAAATTCATGCTCGTGAGTTTTTTCTATTCATCTCGTGTCATACCAGTAAACATTAACACTAAACGTAGTAATTCAAGTACAGCAACTGCAGTAGCAGCTACATAAGTCATTGCAGCAGCATTCAATACTTTTTTAGCATGTTTTTCTTCTTCGTTACGAATGACACCATGAGAGACAATCTCAGTCATCGCACGACTTGAAGCATTAAACTCTACGGGTAAAGTAACAAGTTGGAATACTACCCCTACAGCTAATAACACGATCCCGATAAGCAACATGTTCGGTAACATTGCAAAAATTCCAATCATCACGAAAATCCATGATGCATTTGAAGAGATATTAGCAACAGGTACTAATTTATGACGCCATTGTAAAAACGTGTACGCTTCTTTATGTTGAATCGCATGCCCTACTTCGTGAGCAGCAATTGCAGTCCCTGCTACAGATGCTTCATGGTAATTATGAGAAGACAAAGCAACAATTCTTGTCATTGGGTTGTAATGATCACTCAAGAACCCTCGACTTTCGACAACTTTTACATCTTTTAAATCGTTTTGATCTAAAATTAAACGTGCTACTTGAGCACCAGTCATTCCAGAAGTTGAGCGTACTTTTGAGTATTTTTTATACGTTCTTTTTACTTTAATTTGCGCGTAAATTGGTAACAATAATAGTACGGCAAAGTAGACCAAATATCCCAAATCGACCATCCTCCTATTTCTAGCTACTTATTATTTTATATCCCTTATAGTATTTGAGCAACTATTTCGATTCCAAATTTGGTGACGATTTGATGACATTGATTGCTATCAATATGCATGCAATCGACAGCCAAAACGTAAAATAACCAATTGTTAGGGTATGTTCACTTAGACTTCGATAAATTGGCATTTGCCCGAAAACGTAATCAATCACATCATTATGTAATGTCCAAATAGCTGCAATCAATACATGAAACCATTTAAATTTATACATAGGGATGTAAAGCAGAGCTTGAACGGCCATGGCAAAATGACTTACAACAAGCGTCCAGCCTACAAAACCTATTGGACCAGATTCAAACTGTGTCCAAATATTCATAACTACTGCCCATAACCCATACTTTACTAAAGTAATTAATGCAAGAGCTTCAATTAGTTTAAAATGACGATTAATAAGCCATCCGAATAAAGCGATTGAGAAAAACAAACTTGCTGTAGGACTGTCTGGTACAAAAATAAGAAATATGGGATCTGTTATTTCAAGTTGCCACATATACCAATAGTAACCATATATTGTTCCTAAAATATTTACTGCAAGCAATATCCACATAAATGTTTTATGAAATAACAAAAATTTAATTTGAGTGAGCAATGGATTCATTACTACACGACTCCTTTATTTTCAAATACAGATTATGTATACTGTTCAAGTTTATGATAAAGGTAAAAAAAAAGAGTCAGTTTCCTGACTCTTTCTAAGATTTATCATTTAGATAATTCATCAATAAATGTAGCTAACTTTTCTAAATCTTCATCAGTTCCATCCCACTGACCAGCAGGCATAGTTCCAACACCATTTTTCGCAATGTCAGCAATTTCTTCAGCCGTTTTATCAGTAGTTGCTAGAGAAGGTCCAAGTCCACCTTCAAATGCATTACCGTGACAACCTATACAAGATGCTTCAGAGTAAATTTTATACCCTTCTGCTTCTGTGTCGAATTGTGCTTCTTCACGAATTTCACCTTGAGCTTTTGCAGCTTCCCAGTCATGGTTTGCCACTGATTCCCAAGTTAAGAAAATCATAGCTGCAAGTGCAAGTAACATAAATCCTGTTGGTAACGGACGTTTAAATGGACGACGCTCTGGACCTTTGTCCATAAATGGAGCAAGCATAAGTGCACCAAATGCTAATCCTGGAATAACGATGGCTCCGATTACATTAAATGGACCAGAAGCAAATTCATATTTTAATAATTGATACAAGAACAAGAAATACCAGTCCGGTAATGGAATATATCCTGTATCTGTTGGATCCGCTTGACGTTCAAGTGGTGATGGATGTGCAACAGTTAAGATTAAATAACCCACTAAGAAAACTGACCCAACCAACCATTCTTTTAATAAAAAGTTAGGCCAGAAAGCTTCTGTTTTACCCGGATATTCGGAATAATCTTTTGGAATTTTCGATGCCCGATTAACAGATACTCGAGAATCCCCGACAAATTTCATCCCTTTTCCGCGATGCATATTGTCCCCTCCTTTTTGAAATCATAAAGACGCTGTAACTTACAACGGTCCTGAAATACCTTGTTTACGAATCATGATAAAGTGTGCTGCAAGCAACCCAAGCAAAGCAGCTGGTAAGAAGAATACATGAATCGCAAAGAATCGCGTTAACGTTTGTGCACCGAGAATATGTTCATCACCGGCTAACAAGGTTTTAATTGCGCCTCCAATAAACGGTACGGATGCAGCAATTTCAATACCTACTTTCGTTGCAAACAACGCTTTCATGTCCCAAGGAAGTAGATAACCTGTGAATCCTAAACCTAACATAACACCTAAAATAAGTACGCCTACTACCCAGTTTAGTTCACGAGGTTTTTTATAAGATCCTGTAAAGAATACACGTAATGTATGAAGGAATATCATAACGATTACTAGTGAAGCTCCCCAGTGATGCATACCGCGCACAATTTCACCGAATGCTACTTCATTTTGCAAGTAGTAAACAGATTTCCATGCATTTTCAATATCAGGCGTATAGTACATTGTTAAAAACATACCCGAAAGAATTTGAATCACTGTAATGAAGAAAGTTAATCCTCCGAAACAATAAACGAATGCTGAGAAATGGTGTGCAGGGTTTACGTGTTCTGGAACTTCATGATCTGCAATATCACGCCAAATAGGAGTAATATCCAGACGTTCATCCACCCAATCATAAATTTTATCTAGCACTGAAGTCGTACCCCCTTACTTAAACTAATGTATTTGGTCGTGTTTTACCAATTTCTAACAGACCATCTTTTTCACGTACTTCAAACTCATCCAATGGTCCAAGAGGTGGTGTTTTTGGTATGTTCTTACCACTCTTTTCATATCGACCACCGTGACATGGACAGAAAAATTGATCGGGGTGGTCAGGGCTACCTGCCCAGTTAACCGTACAACCTAAATGTTTACATACAGGAGATAAAGCAATAATTTTGTCGCCGTTTTTGTAAACCCATGCAGTACTTGTTACTTCTGATGTATACCATGCATCTACTTGTTCAAATGCAAAGTCTACACGTTCTGGAACTTCAGTGATATCTGACACTTTTTTTCCTGTTGGTATAAAATCTCCGCCTCCAGCTTTTTGCAATACAGGATCGATTGCAAAACGAACCATTGGCATTAACATACCTGCAGCCATAAACCCACCAACACCTGTTAATGTGTAGTTAAGGAATTGACGTCTTGATACACGATTGTTACTCATCCTTTTCCCCCCTCTAACTTTAAAGGTCAGTCCAACGGACATACTTATACAAAAAAATAGTAAAACTAGGACAGTTCTATGATAGCTCAATAAAAATCGAAGGTCAATATTCCATTAGTTGCTAACATGCACTTTGTGAACATTTCTTGAAGCTTATTAGGTAGTTGACGCCCAACGTTTCGCAAATACGGGAATAATTTGTCTCAATTGATCATCCAAGACAGATTGTCGCAATTTTCTATCCATATTTTCTAATGGAATAGATGGCGTATAAATAACATTTAACGCACTTTCTTCATTTACCCAACCCATATCACTAGATACGAAAAACAGATGCTTAAAACCAGCTTCTTTCAGCATCTCATCCCATTCTTGTCCAAGCTGTTGACGATTTGTTTTAGTCGTGTACGAAACGGGTGGCATTAAGATGACTCTACCTTTAAATTGATTTTCAATAAATGCCGTAAGTGCCATTAAAAATTCTGCACTCGATGCATTTTGTTTAAGTTTACTGGCTTGTCCATCTATTAATAATAACGGAATGACGGCAGTATCAACAAACTCTTTCTGTTCTACAAAAACACTTATATCTTTTGAATTCCAGTACATAATCTCATTTCCCCTCAACAAAAAACTTCATCGTAAATACGATGAAGTTAAGAATTGGATGATTCTTTCATCCCTTGTAGCAATTTAGATAACTCAATAAATTTTTCTTTATCATTAGCATCTAAAGCTTCATCAATTTGTCTTAATATATTGTCTTCTCTAAAAGAGTGCATGCTGTTTTTAAGCACTTCTTCAGCTAAGAGTCGATCTTTATCGTTTATATGCAAATATTTAGGCATAAACGGATTTTCTTCTAATACTGCCAAATACTCTGAACTTGGTGGCACTAGCGGAAAATTCAATTGTATATACATATCTTCATTTGGATGTAAACGCAAGTCATGAAATGATTTTTCAGCATCTGCAGTCATTAAGTTTCCTTTGTAGAAACGAAACGGTACTCCAGTTGATTCTGTAACAGACATAACCATCGCACGCGGACAATAGTGTGCTTCTTCTACAAAATGCACTTTTTGAAGCAAGTCATCATGGCTTAATAAATAATTGAGGATCCATACGCATTCACGACGTTTCATTTGATATCTTTTCAAAAACCAGCGGACAAATTCTTTCTTTTCCATCACAGAAACAGATGCGGTCATACTACTCCTCCTTTCACAACAAGGATTCAATCAAGTCTTGCCATCTTTCATCATTTGGTTGCAAACTTACTAATTGCTTACCTATTTCTAGGGCTTCCTCTCGTTTTCCTTCTTGTAACAGAAAATAAAGGTATTTTTCCATAAAAAACGGATCTTCCTTATGGTCAGTATATGCCAAAGAGTAAAATTCGTATGCACGTTCAAAATTTTCTTCTTGCATAAAAGCATCAGCTGCAAATGGGTATAAGGCAGACCAATCATCTTGATTTAATGAAATTAATTCAACTAATTCGATGACTTCTTCGTATCTTTCATGTGCATGTAAAAATGACACTAATGTTAACGTAGCTTCCATGTATTCAGGATCTAAAACAATTGCTTGTCGCAAATGCGCTTCAGCATCATTCGTGTTCCCAACTTTTAAAGCCATTTTTCCAGCAAATAAATATAATTCTTTATCGTACTCGTCACGACTTAATCCTTCTACTATCGCTGAGTATGCTTGCTCATGGTCTTCAAGCATGCTGTAAGCCTGTGATAGTAATAAGTGTGCAGAGAAATAATCGGGGTCCAGTGTTTTTACTTCATTCAATTTACGAACGGCTAGTTCATACTCACCCGCTTGAAAAGCAGCGTAAGCAAGGCCGAAAAGTAAATCCGGCGTCACATGATGTGATAAAGATTCATCATAATAAGGAATTGCCTCCTCATATGCGGCACCTGAGCTATATACTTCAGCTAAACGTTCTGATAAACGGATTCCGGCTATTTCATCCGTTTGCTCTTTTAAGTTTTCATATAAACGAACTGCTTCTAAATATTTTCCTGTTTCAAGCAATAATTCAGCTTTTGCAAAAATCAATACTGGTTCACTTGGCATTAAAGCTAACGCTTGATTAATTTTTTGTTCAGCAGTTTCATAAAAACCTTGCATTTGATAATAATCAGCTAAACTCAAAAGTGCTTGAGGATATTCATCTGCATGTTCTTCAATGCTTGTTAGCAGTAGTAAAGCTTCATCTTCTTCGTCAATTTCCATTAACACTTGTGCACGATCAATTTTTAGTTGAGCCTCTTCTGGAAATAAAAACTGGAGGTGTTCGAGGACTTGTTCAGCTTCTTTCAAATACCCTGCCTGAACCAGCATATTTGCGATCTCATATTGGGCATCTGGTTCACTTGAAAGTAGCAGTGTTTCTATTAACGATTGGACAGTATGAATGTCGCCCTTTTCGATAGCTTCAATAAATTCTTGACTAATTCCCATATTTATCACCCGTTCTCTTTCTATTCATACCATATGCTACATCACGGCTTTGCCATTAACAAGAAAAAACTCCCCGTTAGCGGAGAGTTCCAAAAGAAGACACAATTCGTAAATGTTCAAAGAAGTTAGGGTAGGAAACGGAAATACACGAAGCATGTTCGATTTCAATTGAATGTGTCGAAACGACAGAAGCAATYGCCCCCATCATGCCGATGCGGTGATCTCCATACGATTGTAATTTTCCCCCTGATAATGTGACTGGACCTTTAATAATCATGCCGTCATCAGTCGCTTCAATATCAGCGCCTAGTTTCTTCAATTCATTTACGACAGCTATGATTCGATCTGTTTCTTTTACTTTTAATTCTTCTGCATTTTTTATCACTGTTGTCCCATGGGCTTGAGTAGCAAGTAAAGCGATAACCGGGATTTCATCAATTAATCGAGGAATTAAGTCTCCACCAATTTCAATACCCTTTAAATGAGATGAGGAAATTGTCACCGAGCCAATTGGTTCTTCGTCTCCAGTGTTATCTACTTCTATTTCTATTTGCGCACCCATTTGCTTAAGGACATCCAGTATGCCGGTCCGCGTTGGATTTAAGCCAACATGTTCTAAATGAATCGAACTGTCTTTAGCGATGGCCCCTGCTACTAAAAAGAATGCAGCTGAAGAAATGTCACCTGGTACTTCTACATGAGTTCCTTTTAGCTTTTGTCCACCTTGAACTTGTATTACTCCGTTTTCCGCACTAAGCTCTACACCAAATTGACGCAACATGCGCTCCGTATGATCTCGTGACACTTCGGATTCCCGCACAATGGTTACACCCTTAGCTTGAACACCAGCTAGCAAAATAGCTGATTTCACTTGTGCACTTGCGACTGGCATCGTATAGTCGATTGCTGTTAATCCCGTCCCTTGTACGGCAAGAGGTGTGAACTGTCCACCGCTTCTTCCAGAAATTTGAGCTCCCATTAATCTCAATGGTTCAATTACGCGTTTCATAGGTCTCTTAGCAATCGATTCATCTCCAACTAAAACACTATGTACATGAGAGCCAGCTAAAATCCCAAGCATTAATCGGGTAGTGGTACCAGAGTTACCTGTATCTAATATTTCACTCGGTTCTTTCCAATGTTCAATGCCGTTACTGTCAATGGTGACAGTCGTGCCGTTAACTTGAATTTCGACCCCAAGTTTTTGAAAACATGAGATAGTACTTAAACAATCGTCACCCAGTAAAAAGCCATTCACTGATGTAAGACCTGTTGCCATCGCTCCAAACATAATCGAGCGATGCGAGATTGATTTGTCTCCAGGCACTCGAAGTGACCCGTTGAGTGGTGATTGATGAGCTTGTAATGTAATGGAATCGTTCATTTCACTCATCCCCTTCTTTACTTTTCACACTCTTATGAAATATACGTTTCATAGTTGGTTTCTTGTCCGATACTAGTTGCTGCTCGTTGTCGATCATCCAATGATTGAAAACTAATCACCAAAATCCCGAAAACGTCTTCACGTGTTTCAACGATACGTAAATTTGTAATGCTGATTAAATGTTTCGCTAATAACCCTGTGACTTCTGAAATAACACCTGGATAGTCAGGAACATCGACATACAAGTCGTAGACAGAATACATGGCACCTTGAGAAGTTATCGGTAATTCGTCTCTTACGTATTTAGCTCGTGAAAAGTAATGTTCAATATTTGCCGGTTCCGCTTGCATGAGTAAGGTTTTCACGGTATCCATTTCACTTTGCCATTTTTCTAGTTGTTTGACGAGTTCCAAGCGATTTTGGACTGTAATATCTCTCCACATCACAGGATTAGACGAAGCAATTCTAGTGGTGTCTCGAAATCCCCCTGCTGCAAGTTGTCTAGTAAACGGATATTCTTCATTTTCACTAGACATTTGATGAACAAGAGAAGCTGCAATTAAGTGTGGAAAATGACTAACGACTGCTGTCATATGATCATGTTCATGTGCAAGAACTCTTAATAATTTCCCTTTTGTTGGTTGTAAAATAAGTTCAAGTGAGTGAATATGTTGTTCATCTTCATGTTCTAACGGTGTAATCATGTAGTATGCATTTTCAAACAAATGTGCTTTCGCTGCTTCCACACCACTTTTATGAGAACCCGCCATCGGATGTCCACCAATAAAAGTAATTCCACGAGCTTTTAAGGATTTCGCTTTTTCCATGATGATTTTCTTCGTGCTACCTGTATCGCTTAGAATTACATTTTTTTTGAGGAGCCAATTTTGTGCTTCGTTCATTAATTGAACAGTTGCGTTTACTGGCGTAGCAAAAATGATGAAGTCAGCCATTTTAGCTGATTCTTGTAAATTAAATGCCATATCATGTATGACACCTAATTTTTTCGCTTTTCGTACGGTATGTGTGTCCGTGTCAAAACCAATTATTTTTATTTCGGGATTTTTTTGAATGGCTAATGCAAGGGAACCACCAATTAAACCTAAACCGACAATTAAAACATGCGTGGTCATGCAAATACCTCTGCATCTTTTAATACATCTGTTAGCTTCTGTAAGAACTCCTCGTTTTGCTGAGTTGTCCCTATCGTAACTCGAATGTATCCTGGAGTACCTAGGGCATTCCCGCTCCTAATAATAAAGCCTTTTTTCATAAGTCCTTCAAATACTAAATCGGCATCCGCTTTTACTTCTAACAGCACGAAGTTTCCTTGTGTCGGATACATATGCAAATTATGTGTCTTTGCATAGTCTTCAAATTGCTTTTTCCCTGATTGATTTTGAATTCGACAAGCTTCAATAAATGATGAATCATTCAGTGCAACGAGAGCTGCTCCTTGACTAGTTACTGTGTTGTTAAAAGGTTCACGAACTGGATCTAATCGAGCAATCAATTCTTTTTGTGCCACTGCATATCC
>NZ_JBFUKT010000073.1:0-14635 GCF_056400705.1 Paenisporosarcina sp. P5_A11 | reverse complement strand
GGTTAGTACCAACTCTTAAAGAATTTTGGGTTATCTATTTCAAATTTTCTCAATAACGACTAAAATAGAATAGGAACCTAATTCGATACATGGTAAGGGGAGTTATGAATGTTAAAAATACAAGAAATACGTGAAATTATTAAATTAATTGATCATTCATCTATTGATGAGTTTAGTTACGAAGCAGAAGGTACAAAAGTTAAACTCAAAAAGAACAGTGTACAAGGATCAACTGAACAAGTTGTATCTCAAGTTAAACCTGTAGCACCAGTTGCTATTGCACCGGTAACAGTAGAAACTACACAAGCACCAGCAGCAATAACTACAAATGAATCAGCAGCACATGCAGAGCTGAATGAATCAGCTGTGAATGACGAATCTCTTCATAAAATCAAATCTCCAATGGTAGGAACATTCTACGCATCTTCTTCACCAGATTCTCAAGCATTCGTGCAAGTAGGGGATAAAGTGAATGATGATGGTATCGTATGTATCGTGGAAGCGATGAAATTATTCAATGAAATCGAAGCAGAAGTGACTGGCGAGATTGTAGAAATTTTAGTAAAAGATGGACAACTCGTAGAGTACGGCCAACCTCTGTTCTTAGTAAAAGCGAACTGAGGGGGAATACATGATGAAAAAAGTATTAATTGCAAACCGTGGTGAAATTGCGGTTCGTATTATTCGTGCGTGTAAAGAGTTAGATATCGAAACAGTTGCAGTTTATTCAGAAGCAGATCGAGATGCATTGCATGTGCAAATGGCTGACGAAGCGTATTGTATTGGACCACATCTTTCGAAGGATAGCTATTTAAACTTTAGCAATATTATTAGTGTAGCAAAATTAACTGGATGTGACGGAATTCACCCGGGTTATGGCTTTTTAGCTGAAAATGCTAATTTCGCTGAGCTATGTGAACAATGTAATATCACATTTATTGGTCCAACTTCAGATGCCATTTCTCGAATGGGTACGAAAGACGTAGCACGTGAAACAATGCGAAAAGCAGGTGTCCCTGTTGTACCTGGATCTACAGGCATTGTCGCAGATGAAAACGACGGTTTGGAAATCGCTCGTAAAATCGGCTTCCCAGTCATCATTAAAGCAACTGCTGGTGGTGGGGGTAAAGGGATTCGCGTAGCGCGTACAGAAGAAGAGTTGGTTAAAGGTATTCAAATTACTCAAAAAGAAGCTGCAGCTGCTTTTGGTAATCCCGGCGTTTATATTGAGAAGTTTATTGAAATCTTCCGCCATGTAGAAATTCAAGTTTTAGCAGATAGTTTTGGCAATGCCATTCATTTAGGTGAACGTGATTGTTCAATACAACGTCGTATGCAAAAACTCGTAGAAGAAGCACCTTCACCAGCACTTTCCCCTGAGATTCGTCATCAAATGGGAGAAGCAGCTGTAAAAGCAGCTCTTGCTGTTAACTACCGAAGTGCTGGTACGGTTGAATTTATATTTGACCACATTAATCAAAAGTTTTACTTTATGGAAATGAATACACGTATTCAAGTTGAACATCCTGTTACTGAAATGGTGACAGGTATTGATTTAATTCAACAACAATTAAAAGTAGCTTCTGGTGAAACATTAGCGTTTACACAAGATGATGTGAAAATTAAAGGGTGGGCAATTGAATGCCGAATTAACGCAGAAAACCCGAATAAAAATTTCATGCCTTCTGCAGGTAAAATAGAAATGTATTTAGCCCCAGGTGGGTACGGTGTACGAGTGGATTCTGCGATGTATTCAGGTTACAGCATACCTCCATACTATGACTCAATGGTCGCAAAACTAATTACTTTTGCGGATACACGTGAAGAGGCAGTGGCCAAAATGAAACGTGCACTGAGTGAATTTGTGATAGATGGCGTTCATACGACTATACCTTTCCATGCGAAACTAATGGATCACGAAGTATTTAAATCAGGCGATTTTGATACCAAGTTTTTAGAGAAATATGATGTAATGAATTCGTAAGAAAGGATGATTCGAATGGCTGACAAAACAGCAACAGCTTATTTACAAATGACTCCTGCAGGTAAAGAAGTGTTAGGTAAGATTGAAGTAGCACCAGAAGTTCTTGAAGTTATTGCTGGAATTGCGACAACTGATGTGGAAGGCGTTGCCGGTACACGCGGGAGTTTTGCAACAGGTGTAGCAGAACGTTTGGGTAAAAAGGTCCATGGTAAAGGCATTAAAACTGAGTTAACGGATAAAGGGTTATTTGTAGAAATTTTCTGTACTGTGAAATACGGCGCATCCATTCCTGCAGTAGCGAAAGAAGTTCAAAATCAAGTACGTCAAGCAATTTTTAACATGACATTACTTGAAACTCAAGAAGTGAACGTTCATATTACTGGCGTTCAATTTGAGCAGTCTAAAGAAACTACAACTGAATAATTCAATACATCGTTCGGCTTGTCCGAACGATGTATTTTTTTCTGAACATTCGAACTTCCCTTCGAGTATGTCTTGTAAGGAGAAATTATGCTATGATGTGTTCGAATGCATATAAAAGGAGACTATCCCATGAAACGTAGAGAAGCTCGTGAAAAAGCGTTGCAAACTTTGTTTCAGTTAGAAAACACAGAGTTGACTATAGAAGATGCGATGAGCCACGTATTAGATGGCCAAAACGATTCTTTCTATGAAAAACTTGTTCGTGGCACGACTGAACATTTGGCGCAAATAGATGAATCACTTAAAACGAAATTAGAAAATTGGTCACTAGATCGTTTACCTAAAATTGAGCGAACAGTTTTACGCTTAGCCGTATTTGAATTGTTATTTATGCAAGATGCACCTGCTAAGGTTGTAATGAATGAAGCGATTGAACTTTGTAAAACATTTGGTGATGATAAATCAAGTAAGTTCGTCAATGGCGTACTATCTAAATATGCAGTTGAATCTTCTAACTGACAACAGGGGGAATTTAGACATGTCAAGTGCATTAATCAGTGGAAAAGAAATTGGACAAGAGATACGAAATGAATTAACTGAACGTATCAATACCTTGAAAAATCAAGACATAACACCTGGCTTAGCCGTTATTTTAGTAGGTAACAACTCAGCATCGAAAACTTATGTTTCCAATAAGCAAAAAACATGTGAAGCACTTGGCATGCATTCACGTTTACTTTCATTTGAGTCTGACTTAAGTGAAAATGAACTGATTGAAGCGATTCATTCTCTTAATCATGATCCTGAAATTCATGGGATTTTAGTCCAACTTCCACTTCCAAAACAAATTACTGAATCAAAAGTGTTAGCAGCGATATCTCCTGACAAAGATGTGGATGGATTTCATCCAATCAATGTAGGGAAAATGATGCTCGGGCAAGAAACGTTTCTACCATGTACGCCATATGGTGTCATGAAACTTCTGGAATATTCTGGTGTAGAAATTGCAGGTAAACATGCTGTCGTCATAGGYCGTAGCCATATTGTCGGTAAACCTATGGGACAACTATTACTTCAAAAAGATGCAACTGTCACATATGCTCACTCCAAAACACCCAACCTAAAAGAGATTACTTTACAAGCAGACATCCTCGTAGTTGCTGTAGGTAGAACAAAAATGATTACGAGTGATTACGTAAAAGATGGTGCTGTTGTCATTGATGTCGGGATGAATCGTGATGAAAACAATCGTCTATGTGGGGATGTAGATTTCGAGTCAGTTAAAGATAAAGCCTCATATATAACTCCAGTTCCAGGTGGGGTGGGACCAATGACCATTACGATGCTAATGGTAAACACTGTCCAATCTGCTGAAAATGAGTTACGTCAAGACAAATGAACTTAAAACAGGTAAAATAAAGGGAAGAAGCTGTTTTTCTTAGAGAAAGACAGCTTTTCTATTTCTTCTTCATGAGGAGTTTGACGACACTTGACATCAACTTCATATTTAACTGTAAAAGCTTTAACCAAATACATAAAACGAAAATTTGATGCTGATCCCCATTTGCGCAATGTTTATGTAAAAGGGGAATTATCAAATGTGAAAATACATACGAGTGGACACATTTATTTTACGATCAAAGATGAGCAAACTAGAATGCCGGCGGTGATGTTTGCTGCTCAAGCCAAACACTTAAAATTCAGACCCGAAAGCGGTATGAACATACTCCTGCAAGGTGATGTCAATGTGTATGAAGGGTCTGGCCAATATCAATTGTATGCACAATCCATGCAACCTGATGGCATTGGTGAACTGTTTATTGCCTTTGAACAATTAAAAGAAAAGTTAGCAAAAGAAGGGTTGTTCCACCCATCCAGAAAAAAACAAATCCCTAGATACCCACAAAAAATCGGTGTTATTACCGCAATTACAGGAGCGGCTATTCGAGATATCGTCACGACTTTAAGTAGACGTTATCCTCTGGCTGAAGTTATTATATTTCCAGCACTTGTTCAAGGTGTTGGTGCCGCACCCAGTATTGTCAAAGCGCTCAAAAGAGCAAACGCATGTCCTGAATTGGATGTCTGCATCGTGGGGCGGGGTGGTGGCTCGATTGAAGATTTATGGGCATTTAATGAAGAGATAGTTGCTCGCGAAATAGTGAATAGTACCATACCAATTATTAGTGCAGTTGGACATGAAACTGATACAACAATCGCTGACTTTGTTTCCGACTTACGTGCTCCTACACCAACAGCCGCAGCAGAACTCGCTGTACCGAATCAATTAGAATTATTAGAGCGCGTTACAAATAGAAAATCACAAATTGTTTCGATTATCACGGCAACCTTGTCTCAAGAGCGAAAAAGATTAACTCGCGTTATGTCGGCATACCCACTTGCTTATCCAGAGCGATTGTATAGACCTTTTGTCGAGAATTTAACGCGTGTTACTGAACAGCTTGAAAAAAGTGGACGGACCTTGGTCAATCAAAAACAACAATTGCTCAATCAACAAACGATGCGGTTGACTTTGCAAAGTCCTCAGAGATTAGTCCAACAGCATCAAAAAGGTTTACAAGACTTAGAACAACGTATGCAAGTGGCAGCTCAAAAAGGTTTACAGGCAAAAGGTCGCTCTTTTAGCAATATTATTCAATTATTAGAAGCTCTAAATCCACTAAAAATCATGGATAGGGGCTACAGCTTAACCTATCAAAAGGATCAAGTTGTAAAATCAATTGAAGACATAGATTCAGATCAACCCTTACAAATCAAATTACAAGATGGAGTCGTAATTGCATCTATAGACTCTATAATCAAAAAGTCTAAAGGAGAATCATCATGACGAAAAATACAGTATCTTTTGATCAAGCCATTCAACAACTTGAAGAAATCGTGCGCAATCTCGAACAAGGCGATGTTCCTTTAGAAGATGCGATTTCTCTTTACAAAAAAGGCATGGAATTATCCTCTGTTTGCCATGATAAATTGCATAATGCGGAGAAACAATTGATTTCCATCATGGATGAAAGTGGAGAGAAAGTGCCCTTTAATGCATCTGAAAAAGAGGATACGTCAAAATGACTACATTCCAAAGTTTTAGAGAATATTATGTTCCGAAAATAGATCAACAATTGTCGGAACAAATCTTGTCAATTGAAGCACCTGCTATATTAAAAGAGGCAATGCATTATTCACTTACTGCAGGTGGTAAACGAGTTCGACCATTATTTTTAATAGCCGTTTTAGACCTATTAAAAGTGAATCATAGTGAGGCATTAACAGTTGGAGCGACAATTGAAATGGTTCACACGTATTCCCTTATTCATGATGACTTACCGAGCATGGACAATGATGATTTTCGTCGAGGGAAATTAACGAACCATAAAGTGTACGGTGAAGCGTTAGCCATTTTAGCTGGAGACGGATTATTAACATATAGTTTTGGAGTGCTAGCTCGTTTAAAAGAAGTAACCGCTGAAAATAAATTAGAGTTAATTCATTTGTTAAGTAAATCAGCAGGTGCTGAAGGTATGGTGGGTGGTCAAGTATTAGATATCGAGAGTGAGAGAAAAATAGTCACCGTCAATGAATTGGAAACGATTCACATCAACAAAACTGGTGCACTATTGTCATTCAGTATTGAAGCAGGTGCCATTTTGGCTCGAGCAAACGACAACACTAGAAAAGCACTCACTGATTTTGGTTTCCATATTGGTCTTGCTTTTCAAATTCAAGATGACATTTTAGATATAGAAGGTACTACTGAAGAGTTAGGTAAAACTGCCGGAAAAGATGTTGCCAGTGAAAAAAATACGTACCCTGCATTATTATCACTAAATGGGGCAAAAGATAAAAGAGATTGGCACTATAACCAAGCCATTCTGTCACTTCGACAAATATCCGACGAKCCAGGTTTGTTAGACGAAATGGCTGCTTATATAGTCAATCGTAATAAGTAGGATAAAGGTTAATGTTTGTACAATCCACTGACATTGATATAATGAAATGTAATAAATTAATCAGCAAGTATTGTGTAAAGGTGTGTGACGTAGATGGATTTAAATACAATAACAGATCCATCCTTTATTAAAAATTTATCACAAGATGAATTATTGAACTTGAGTGAAGATATTCGTTCGTTTTTAATTGAAAAATTATCGGTCACAGGTGGACATATCGGTCCTAACTTAGGTGTGGTCGAACTAACTGTATCTCTTCACCGTATTTTCAATAGCCCTGATGATAAGTTTATTTGGGATGTAGGACATCAAGCGTATGTCCATAAAATATTAACTGGTAGAGGAAATCAATTTGACACACTTCGTCAATATAAAGGATTATGCGGATTTCCAAAGCGTATAGAGAGTGAACATGATGTCTGGGAGACTGGACATAGTTCTACTTCACTGTCTGCTGCTATGGGTATGGCAGCTGCTCGAGATATCAAAAATGACAAAAATCATATCATTCCGATTATCGGAGACGGTGCATTAACTGGTGGTATGGCTTTAGAAGCTCTAAACCATATTGGACATGAAAAGACGGACATGATTGTAATATTAAATGATAATGAAATGTCAATTGCACCAAACGTTGGAGCCCTTCATACGATCTTGGGGAAACTTAGAACAGCCGGGAAATATAACAAGGCAAAAGATGAATTAGAATACTTGTTAAAGAAAATTCCAGCAGTCGGTGGTAAGCTAGCTGCTACTGCAGAACGAGTTAAGGATAGTTTAAAATACTTACTCGTATCCGGTATCTTTTTTGAGGAGCTTGGGTTTACTTATCTAGGCCCAATTGATGGACATAATTATGATGATTTACAAGAAACATTATTAAATGCAAAAAAAATGAAAGGTCCGGTTTTAGTTCATGTCCTAACGAAAAAGGGCAAAGGATTCCGACCTGCTGAAGAAGATAAAATCGGCACATGGCATGGTACGGGCCCTTATAAAATGGAAACAGGTGCTTTTGTTAAATCTTCAACTACTGCCCCTTCATGGAGCGGATTAGTGGCTGAGACTGTTCGTAAACTGGCCCGAGAAGATGAACGCATTGTTGCCATTACTCCAGCTATGCCTGTTGGTTCAAAGTTGGAAGGATTTGCTTCTGAATTTCCTAAGCGTATGTTTGATGTTGGAATAGCTGAACAACACGCTACAACCATGGCTGCAGGACTAGCAACACAGGGAATGAAACCATTTTTAGCGATTTATTCAACTTTCTTACAACGTGCTTATGATCAAGTTCTTCATGATATTTGCCGTCAAAATTTAAATGTCTTTATTGGTATCGATCGGTCTGGCCTTGTAGGTGCAGATGGCGAAACACATCAAGGGGTATTTGATATCGCATTTTTACGTCATTTACCAAACATGGTCATCATGATGCCAAAGGATGAAAATGAAGGTCAGCATATGGTGAACACAGCCATTGAATACAATGATGGTCCAATCGCTTTGCGTTACCCAAGAGGTAATGGTCTAGGTGTACCAATGGACGCTGAATTACGAGTGATTCCTATAGGCTCATGGGAAGTGTTAAGAGAAGGGACCGACGCGGCTATATTGACATTTGGGACAACCATTCCATTGGCTTTAGAGGCAGCAGATCGCTTAGCAAAACAAGGCATTCAAGTTGAAGTAATTAATGCACGATTTATTAAACCACTTGATGTGCATATGTTGCACCAATTAGTGAACCGGGACCTTCCATTATTCACTGTCGAAGAAGCCGTTTTACAAGGTGGATTTGGAAGCAGTATCTTAGAATTCATGCAAGATTATGATTATACAGGAATATCAGTAAACCGTATGGGAATACCTGATCAGTTTATTGAACATGGAAATGTTGATGAATTATTAAATGAAATTCATCTCACTGCAGACGAATTAGTAATACGTATCCAACAAAAAATGAAAAAAATTGGCAAGGCTGGTACTCACGCATTATGATTAAAACCCCAAAAGAAAGAGTCGATGTTTTACTTGTAGAACGTGGACTTTGTGAAACTAGAGAAAAAGCAAAACGGGCGATTATGGCCGGGACTGTTTATACAAATGAAGTTCGTCTTGAAAAGCCTGGTGAAAAAATCTCAAGCGATTCCCCACTTCAAGTAAAAGGGAAAGAAATGCCTTATGTAAGTAGAGGTGGCTTAAAACTTGAAAAGGCACTTAGTTATTTTCAAATTGATGTTAAAGATAAGTTAATGTTAGATATTGGGGCTTCTACTGGTGGGTTTACAGATTGTGCTCTGCAAAACGGAGCGCGACATTGTTATGCACTGGATGTTGGCTACAATCAACTGGCTTGGAAAATCCGTCAAGATGAAAGAGTAACCGTCATGGAACGTACCAATTTCCGCTATGTCACAGGAGTCGATTTAGCTGAAGGTTTACCTGAATTTGCAACGATTGATGTTTCGTTTATTTCACTAAAACTCATTTTACCTGTCTTAAAAACATTACTTGTGCCAGGAAGTGATGTAATAGCACTCGTGAAACCACAATTTGAAGCAGGAAAAGCGAATGTTGGTAAAAAAGGTGTCGTACGCGATGCTAAAATCCATACCAAAGTGTTAGAAACAATTGCCGCCTTTTCCCAAGAAGTAGGTTTCACACTTAAAAATGCTTCGTTTTCACCCATAACAGGTGGAGAAGGTAACATTGAATTTTTATTCCATTTAGTTGCTACTGAAACAAATGAGACGCAATTTACTGAAGAACAACTTAAACAAATTGTGCGTGATGCACATCAACAACTAACATGAAACGGCCTACGATAGGCCGTTTTTTTCTTGTACGGATGAGAAGTAAATGGTACGATATGAATAATTAAGTATAATTATTCATTTTTTAGGAGTGAACTTTGATGAACAAGGGCCAAAGACATATAAGGATACGCGATATTATTGCCAATCATGAGATTGAAACGCAAGACGATTTAGTAGAAATCTTGAAAAATGCTGGATACAATGTTACTCAAGCGACAGTTTCTCGTGATATAAAAGAACTTCATTTAGTAAAAGTACCATTGCAAGATGGTCGCTATAAATATAGCTTGCCTGCTGATCAACGATTTAATCCTATGCAAAAATTACACCGCGCACTAACTGATGCTTTTGTAAGTATTGATGGAGCAAGTCATTTTTTAGTAATGAAAACTTTGCCAGGAAATGCGCATGCCATAGGTTCATTAATTGATCATCTTGATTGGAAAGAAATATTAGGGACAATTTGCGGTGATGATACCTGTTTAATTATTTGCAAAGATACAACTGAACGTGACTTAATTAAAACAAGATTGCTCGAGATGCTTTAAAAGAGGTGATACTTTGTGTTAAAAGAATTATCTATTAAAAACTTTGCCATAATAGAGGAAGTATCTGTGAGCTTTTCAGATGGATTGACGGTTCTCACTGGTGAAACTGGTGCAGGTAAATCAATCATAATTGATGCTGTTCATTTACTTGCAGGTGGAAGAGGATCACAAGAATTTATCCGTCATGGTGCCAAAAAAGCGGAACTTGAAGGCTTGTTTTATATACAAAACGCTCAGCATCCAGTATTCCAAAAATTACAGGATGTAGGAATTGAAGCTGATGATGATTCTGTTATCTTAAGACGAGATATTAATGATCATGGGAAAAGTGTCTGTCGGGTTAATGGCAAGTTGGTCACTATAGCCATTTTGAGAGAAATTGGTGGTTCATTAATTGATATTCATGGACAACATGAAAGCCAAGAGTTAATGGATGAACGACTACATATTTATTTACTTGATCAATTTGCAGGAAATAAAATTCAAAAGGCCAAGGAAAGTTATTCAGGTCTCTTCCAAAAGTACATGAAATTAAAAAAAGAACTAGCTTCAGTCAGTGACAATGAACAACAAATTGCTCAAAGAATTGATTTATATCAATACCAAATCAATGAAATAGATGCTATCGAATTAATTGATAACGAAGATGAAGATCTTCAATCAGAACGTAAAAAGTTCCAAAATTACCACAAAACGTTTGAACGAATTTCAGCGGCTCAAGAAGCTCTAAATGGAGAATCAAAAGGGCTTGATTGGATAGGTAATGCTATGAGTGAGCTTGAAGATATTGCTTCTTTTGATGAATCGTACAAAGAACAAGCAGAACTTGTATCGAATTCATTTTATTCCCTTCAAGAACTGTCATATCAACTGAAAAGTGAAATTGATGAATCAGAGTTTGATGAAGAACGTTTAAATGTCATCGAAGATAGATTAGCTGCCATCCAATCGCTAAAAAGAAAATACGGTAATTCGATTACAGAAATTTTTGCTTACCGCAAAAAAATTGGTGAAGAGTTAGATGCACTTATGAATCGCGATGAACGTATTCAACAACGACAAAAAGCACTTGAACAAGTCGAAAAAGATTTGGAAATTGATGCTAAAGAATTAACGATCTATCGCAAAAAAGCTGCGAAAAGTTTAAGCGAAGCTATTGTCCTTCAATTACGTGAATTATTTATGGAAAAAGCAACGTTTGAAGTGGTTTTTAAACCCTCTTCTATTTTTGACAAAAATGGTAAAGACGATGTGTCATTTTATATGTCAACAAATGTTGGAGAGCCAGCAAAACCGATTTCGAAAATCGCTTCTGGCGGTGAACTTTCACGTATGATGCTAGCGCTAAAAGGAATATTCTCTAAACATCAAGGGATTACATCTATTATTTTTGACGAAGTGGATACGGGAGTTAGCGGACGAGTTGCACAAGCAATTGCTGAAAAAATTGCTAATATCTCTCGTTCTTCACAAGTACTTTGTATTACTCATCTTCCTCAAGTTGCCGCAATGGCGGATCAACAATTATTAATTGAAAAAGAAGTTATGGGTAAACGGACGATGACTAAATTAACTGAAGTTACTGGCCAGTATCGTGTACAAGAATTAAGTCGTATGATGTCTGGTTCAGAAATTACAACGTTAACATTGGAGCATGCAACGGAATTGCTCTCAATTGCGGAACAAAGAAAAAAATTATCTCATGTATAGAATCTGGAAGCACTGCTGTATCAGCATGTGCTTTTTTTTTTCGAAATTTTACCTTTCATAACAAACCATATAAAACACATATTAAAGATATCCTGATAAATGGAGGTGAAGTATGCGATGTGTTGCTAATAAACGGTTTATTACCATTCTTTTGGGATTATTGATTGTCTTTCCAACGAGCTCTTTAGCAGCGAAAAGTGGTGATAATTTAATCCCACTTGGTCAATCGATTGGTGTGCAGTTAAAACTTGAAAATCCAACATTTGTTCATGATGTGATGATTGATGAGAAATGGTGGTTTAAAAATGGTGATCAAATAATATCACTGAATAAAAAATCAATTGAGTCCATTGCGGATTGGAAAAAAACAAGTGAAGAAAACAATGACAAGAAAGTTTCCGTCGAATTTTTACGTGAAAGTAAAAGACAAGCTGTATTAGTATCGGCAAATCAACTAGAAAGTATGCTACCGTTTTTACGGGACCATACCGAGGGAATTGGAACAATCACATATGTAAATCCTACTACAAATGAGTATGGAGCTTTAGGACATCAAATAGTGGACCAACAAATTGAACAGGCACCACCATTTTTAGGTGGCACAATCTTTTTGTCTGATATTGCACGTATTCACAAAAGCACTCCCGGAAAACCAGGTTATAAAATAGCCAAACAATCATCGATACATGTGCAGGCGGGAAGTGTTCAAGAAAATACAGTTTATGGCGTATTTGGTGAGTTGATTGATCCTGATTTACAAAAAGGTCAAGCAATTCCAACATTAAAAACCGATCACATCAAAAAAGGTAAAGCTGAAATATATACAGCAATTGAAGGCAATGACGTGCAACCGTATCAAATAGAAATAATAAAAGTCGATAAAAAGACTTTTCAATTTATTGTCACGGATAAAGTATTGATTGAAAAGACAGGCGGTATTTTACAAGGTATGAGCGGTAGTCCCATTTTACAAAATGGGAAATTTGCTGGAGCAATTACACATATGGTGGTGGATAATCCGGTTAAAGGAGCAGCCATCCCTATTCAGGAAATGATAAAAAAACAGCCATAATGAATATTTCTGACCACACTTGAAAAAGTGTGGTTTTTTTTTGATTATTTGTTATTATTAATGTAACGATTATTCGACAAAAATATAGAAAAACTTGACATTCGTCGAAAATCATCTAAATCTTCTAACTATTTACCCTTTTTATAAATGAATAAAGGGTTTACAATCAAAATGTCGAATTAACTTTACAGTGTGAAATTGGAAGAATGTCCAATAAAAACAAACATCCATGTTCGCAGATATACTTGAGGAGGAATTAGAAATGGAAAAAATAAAAGTAGCAATTGCTGATGATAATAAAGAATTGGTAAAAACACTGGAGTCATACTTATCAAGCCATCCTCAAATTGAAGTCATTACAACAGCTCCAAATGGAAAAGTTATTTTAAGTATGATGGAGAACGAATTGCCAGATGTTTTATTATTAGATATAATTATGCCTCACTTGGATGGTCTAGCAGTACTCGAAATGATGCAAGCAAACGAAAAGTTATCTAAAGTTCAAGWCATTATGTTAACTGCTTTTGGTCAAGAAGATGTTATGAAACAAGCAGTTGAATTAGGTGCTTCATACTTTATGTTAAAACCATTTGAATTTGATCGCCTAGTTAATCAGATTCTTCAAGTTGCTGGTCACAAGCAAGAAACCACTCAACGTACAAGTATTTTACAAAGCCAACCACAAGAAAAAGTGAATCAAAAAATGATTGATACAACAATTACCGCAGTCATTAAAGAAATCGGTGTCCCTGCACATATTAAAGGGTACGCATATTTACGCGAAGCAATTCACATGGTATATGATGATATTGAATTATTGGGATCCATTACAAAAGTCTTATATCCTGAAATCGGTGTTAAATTCAACACGACTTCCTCACGAGTGGAACGTGCCATTCGTCATGCAATTGAAGTCGCTTGGAACCGTGGGAATTATGAGTCCATCTCGAAAACTTTCGGCTATACCGTTCATCACTWGAAGAGCAAACCGACAAATTCAGAATTCATTGCAATGATTGCTGATAAAATTCGCTTGGAAAACATGGCGAGTTAATCATTGATATAACTGGGTTTACAGAGATGCGTAATCCTTAGAATTTAAACTAAACTTTTATTTCAAAACCAATAAACTTTTCCAAGAGTGACCAATGAATTTTAAAATTCATTGGTCTTTTTATTTTGTTGAAAAGGGTGAGGTCATGAAGTTAACTGTACTTGAATCTCTCCATTAAAAAAATTGAAAGTGCTATTAGTAAAAGTCTATTTGCTGAACTTTCTAGAATTATTGCATACTGCCAGGAAGTTGACTCTGATGTTTTTTGATTTGGAGACCAATATAGATGTTCTGTGAGAAAGTCTTATTTGACACATGACATTCGATGTATAAGGAAGCCAAGATCAATAGTCCTATTGACTTTACTCTACTTCGAAGTGGTATTTTTGAGTAATTTATTATTAAAGAACTTCAGAATTCGGCAACAAAAGATGATAATCTCTCATAGAGAACAGTAAGGGTCATTCCTAATACGAGATGATGATACATCGCAACTTTGTTTTTTACCCAGTAAAAGACAGAACTATGCATATAATAGGGAGGAGAGGGTAAAGAAAACTATACATATAGACAAGGTGTTGAAAAAAATGATAAGAGTTCCGATATATGCACATCGTGGGGCTTCTGCATATGCGCTTGAAAATTCTTCCGCTGCTTTTATGAAAGCGATTGAACTAGGAGCAGATGGTTTGGAGATAGATTTACAATTAACAAAAGATTTAGTGCCAATCGTTACACATGACTTGGATTTTTGGCGGTTAGCGAGAATTCGTAGAAATGTATCGACGATGACCTTCGAGGAAGTTAGTAAATTAAAGTTAGGGACTTCTATCTTAAGATTAATTAATGGGAAATCTGTATTAACATTTGATGATGTATTAACCTTTGCTGCAAACAATGGATTAGCCCTCAATGTGGAATTAAAAGAAACGTTTATTGACGCACCGGAACAAGTTAATTTGTTATTTAAAAGAACATATTCTCATCTAAACATTCATTTTTCATCATTTCATTATGAGGTACTTGAGCGAATTAAACAGTGTAACCCCATGCTGCATACAGC
>NZ_JBFUKT010000072.1:0-14867 GCF_056400705.1 Paenisporosarcina sp. P5_A11 | reverse complement strand
GTTCTATCATAACTTTTAAAGAAAAATATGATAATTATATTAATGGTGAGTGGACTGCTCCAGTAAATGGTCAATATTTTGATAACGTAACACCTGTAACGGGTCAAAATTTCACTCAAATTGCTCGCTCAACTTCAGAAGACATTGAACTAGCTCTTGATGCAGCACATGCAGCAAAAGACGCTTGGGGAAAAACGTCTGTAGCTGCACGTGCTAATATTTTAAATAAAATTGCTGATCGTATGGAAGAAAATTTAGAAATGTTAGCTGTAGCAGAGACATGGGATAACGGGAAAGCAGTACGTGAAACATTAAATGCTGATTTACCTCTTGCTATCGACCACTTCCGCTACTTTGCAGGGGCTATCCGTGCGCAAGAAGGCTCATTAAGTCAAATTGATGATGATACAGTTGCTTATCATTTCCATGAACCTATCGGGGTTGTCGGACAAATCATTCCGTGGAACTTCCCATTATTAATGGCAGTTTGGAAGCTTGCACCAGCACTTGCTGCAGGAAACTGTGTAGTGTTAAAACCTGCTGAGCAAACACCTGCTAGTATTCTAGTATTTGCTGAACTAGTTGGAGATTTATTACCACCAGGTGTGTTGAACATTGTCAATGGTTTTGGATTAGAAGCAGGGAAGCCACTTGCATCGAACCCACGTATCGGAAAAATTGCCTTCACTGGTGAAACGACTACAGGTCGTATGATTATGCAATACGCTTCTCAAAACTTAATTCCAGTTACTTTAGAATTAGGCGGCAAGTCACCAAACATTTTCTTCGAAGATGTAATGGATCATGATGATGCGTTCTTAGATAAAGCAGTTGAAGGATTTGTATTATTTGCATTGAACCAAGGGGAAGTATGTACATGCCCTTCACGTGCTTTAATCCAGGAATCTATCTACGATAAGTTCATGGAAAAAGTATTAGCTCGTGTTGAAGCAATTAAAACTGGAAACCCTCTAGACCCTAATACGATGATGGGTGCTCAAGCGTCTAATGAACAATTAGAAAAAATCTTGTCTTACTTGGATATCGGGAAACAAGAAGGTGCAGAATGCTTAATCGGTGGAGAGCGCAATAATATTGAAGGCGAGTTCGCTGGTGGATATTATGTGAAACCAACTGTCTTCAAAGGAAATAACAAAATGCGAATCTTCCAAGAAGAAATCTTTGGTCCAGTTGTTTCAGTAACAACGTTCAAAACCCAAGAAGAGGCACTTGAAATTGCTAACGATACTTTATACGGACTTGGAGCAGGTGTTTGGTCACGTAATATGAACACAGCATACCGTTTCGGTCGTGCGATTCAAGCGGGTCGTGTTTGGACAAACTGTTACCATGCTTACCCAGCACATGCTGCGTTCGGTGGATACAAAATGTCAGGTATCGGTCGCGAAAACCACTTAATGATGTTGAATCACTACCAACAAACTAAAAACCTACTTGTTAGTTACAACGAAAACAAATTAGGATTCTTTTGATCGAAAGGGGAATGACCAATGATTGAACGCGTTACTGCAACGGACGCCACGCTTGAACTGATCGAGTTATTGAAAATCAAGCACGGTCCTGTCATGTTCCACCAATCAGGAGGTTGCTGTGACGGGTCTGCACCAATGTGCTACCCAGAAGGCGATTTGATGGTTGGGGATCAAGATGTGCTGCTCGGTTCAATCGGCGACAGTCCTTTCTATATGCATAAAAGCCAATATGACTATTGGAAACATACACAACTGATTATCGATGTGATAGACGGTCGTGGCGGTATGTTTTCTTTAGAAGGTGTGGAAGGTAAACGATTCTTAACAAGATCGCGCGCCTTCACGGCTGAAGAGAATAAAGAAATTCAAGTAAATTCAAACTAAGGGTTGAGAAAAGCCGTCATTTTTCCGAGTGAAAACTTGTGAGATGACGGCTTTTTTATGGGGAAATTGGGTGAACGGAAATAAACATCGATTGAAAAGGAATAAACGGGGAAGAATGGGAATAACACAGTCGCGAACGGGATTAAACCCCTCGTGAAAAGGAATAAATCAAATTGAATGGGAATAAACACTAGATAAAGATAGGCAAATGAAATAAAGGGATTTCAAAATGGCTTAGAGAAAGGTAAAGGATAGCAATAACTATGCGCCAACTACTTTCTAACACGGCTTAAGGTACAATTAAAGAAAAGGAGTGAATATGATTTGGGTAAAATTATTTTTATGTTATTAGTGGTTGTTATTATATGGTCGTTGTGGCGATTAGCTACTAATCGTCGATTGCCTTTAGATTATTTCTCGCAGGTTGAGGATGATGTTAAAGGGAAAAAAGAGAACAATCCAACTAAAATTCTCCATGATACTAAACACGAAATTGAAGATGAAGAATCAACAACCAAAAAAGACTAACGCTACATTATAGAACATTTATTGAAAATAAAGGTGGAGAATTGATGTTATTTCGAAGAAAATCCTACACTATAAATCCGGATATGTTTGATACGTTTAACCACTTTTTTCACACTTATCTCTTACCAAATCAATTGACGCATGGAGCAAGCCTTGTCGGCCGTTGGGTAAATGAAAGCAAAACGGAAATTATGGCAATGTGGGCATACCGAGACCGAGCTGATTTTGAACGTGTGGATGCTGCTATTCGTGAATCAGAACATCATCAAACTGCTCAAAACTACAGACAGACCCTACCGTCTTTATTTGAGACCAGTTCGGAAGACTTTATGGAGTCGACAGGCAACTATTCAACAACGCCTTATATTGTGGCTGTATCTGGGTTTATTCAAAATGAAACGGGACAAGTACTACTTGTACGAAATGAACATCGTTCTAGCACGTACGAGATGCCAGGTGGACGAGTGGAGCCAGGGGAGAGTATGAAGGATGCTATAGCTCGCGAAGTTCTTGAAGAAACAGGAATTCATGCGGAGATTGGTGATATGGTGGGTGTTTATCAAAATGTCACGACTGGAGTACTTTGTCTCGTTTACAGAGGAAAGTGGATTTCGGGAATCCCTACACCTAACCCGGGAGAAACAATCGATGCGCAGTTTGTTGAACTAAATGAAACGAATGTAGCCGATTGGATTACAAGAAAGCACTTTGCAACGCGAGTCTTTGATRCCATGAACCAAGGAAATGTAGCCTATGAATCATATGAAGTAAGACCATATCGATTACTTGAACGTGTGCAGGGATAGCCGAGATGAAGATTAATCATTTGTTGTTTTCAGTATCGAATCTAGAGAACTCGATTGAATTCTACTCGAAAGTCCTTGGTGCTAAGCTAATTGCAAAAGGCAGAACGACCGCCTACTTTGACTTAGATGGTTTGTGGCTTGCATTGAATGAAGAAAGAGACATTCCACGAAATGAAATTCACGATTCTTACACACATTTGGCATTCACAATCAATCTGTGTGAATTTGATGAAACACTTGATAAATTGAAGAAATTAAATGTTTCGATATTGCCTAGTCGAGCGAGAGATACTCGGGATAAAAAGTCCATTTACTTTGAAGTTCCAGACGGACATAAATTCGAATTTCATACGGGCACCCTAAAAGACCGAATGGATTATTACAAGAAAGATAAGGGACATATGGAGTTTTACGACTTTTAAGATAGAGCCTCGAAGGGATGGAATAAATGAAAGCATATATTATCACTGGAGCATCAAAAGGAATTGGCCTTGAACTTGCGAAACAGCTTATCGAAGCGGGGCATTTTGTTGTTGGAATCGCCCGTACAGAGAGCGAACTAGACGGGATGAAATTCATTCAGGCAGACCTTTCTAAGACGGAGAAACTTGAATCGCTGTTGAATGAAGTAATCGAGTCTGTACCAGAAAATGTTGGTTCATTCACACTCATTAATAATGCAGGGATGGTTGATCCAATAGGGTTAATTGGGTCTGTATGTCCTGAAGAAATGACGAAGGCAATCGCAGTCAATTTGACTGCACCAATGATTATTTCTAATGCATATATCTCTAAGTTGAAGGATTTTCAGGGAACAAAGCGTATTGTCAATATTTCGTCTGGTGCTGGTCGAAATGCATATGAAGGCTGGGGAACTTACTGTGCGACAAAAGCGGGACTTGATCATTTTTCACGGGTTGTGGCACTTGAGCAATTGAAGGCTAAGCATCCTATAGAAATTGTTTCAATCGCTCCTGGTATAATCGACACGGGCATGCAAGAGAATATTCGAGCTAGCAGTGAAGATGCGTTTCCACTACTTGATAAGTTCATTGATTACAAAGAACAAGGTTTACTAAGCAGTGCCGAACAAACTGCACGAAAACTTATTTCGTTCATGGAAAACGAAGACTATAAAGAAGTCGGTCCAATAGCTGATATCCGAAATTTTAATATGGATTAATTGTGGTAAGTGCTTTTTTATGAAAACTGTTAAAGGTAACAGAATCTATAATAAGGATTGAACTGATTAATGAAAAAAGTGAAATTGAAAAACTTTAATTATAATTTGTTCGAGCCAATACATAACATTAATGGCTAACTATATTCACCATCAACCCAAGGGCAGTACTCATTTTTGCGTTCATCACCTAGCGTGTTTGTATCTATGCCTACCACAATTAGCTCTAATCTACTTTTATCTTCTTTTAATCCTAATGAAACCCCTTGAATTGCATCTTGGTCTTCAAAGACATTTTGTCCATCGTGCATATACAGGACAGAGTAACGTTTAGTTTGTTCTGCCTCATAAGTGGATGGTGTATAAACGCGAATCGTTCTTTCATGATTGAAAGCCGAGATAGGAATTTTGAATTTTTCAAGCATGTAGAATATCAACCTTTCGTTTCTAAGTGACGCTTAGCCTATAAGTTATGTTTCTCAATGTTAAATATTGTTTTCAATTTTATTAAGAGTTGAGAAAGGAGTGCATCATTAAGAGATTGTCCCCAGGTTACGTAGGTTATAGTCATGAGAAAATCCTCCATTTATAGATACACTTTTGACGTTCCCCTTCTAAGTACATATCGGTGTCAGTTGGTAAGTCTACTATTTCAATAAGTTCTGCCCCAATTCTAGTACACGTCTTTTGGGATGCGATATTTTCAGGGTTACACGTAATAATTAACTCATCCATTCCATGAGCTAGCGCAACTTTTCCGAGTAATTTACACGCTTTCGCTGCATAGTGATGTCCCCTATGTTTCTTATCTATGCCGTATCCAATATGTCCACCATAGTAAGTAAGTGTATTGTTACCTATACGAAGATCAATGGTTCCTATGGTTAGATTAGTTCCTGTCAGATTGATTGCATAACAATAGGTTGGAACAAATCCTTTTACTTTATTTTCAGGAATTTTTTGTTCGATTATTAAATCAATTTCTTCCCCTTTAATAAAATTAAAAGGAAGGAATTTAAAATTACCTTTCTTTGACATAAAGCACCGCCATTCGTGAATTGAAAATGTAATTATCTTAAAATCCCCTCTTAAGGAGGTTCCCAGGATGAACGATAAAAGCGCTAACCGTGAATAAGTGGTTGAATATGTTGTAACGCCATCCAAATCTGTAAATCTAAGTGATCGACAGGTCCAATATCACTGGATAAATCCCATAATGTGATTCGTTCCATTTCGTCATTCGGAATAAAAGAAGTTAAGTGAGAGGCTTTACAAAAGTAGACGGGGTTTTATTTTACACGTTGTGTTTCTAGATTTCGAATTTTTGCTAAACCTTGAAATGCCAAGTTTTCAACTTTTTGTCCCGTTTCCTCGTACAGTTCACGAAGAGCACATTCTTTAGGAGATTCATTTAATTCTCTTCTTCCTGCTGGTAGTTCCCATCTTTTACGAAAGTGGTTAAATCCAAAAAGAATGTCATGTTTAACTTGAACAATTGCATAAGAACCCGCTATAGCATAGTTATGTAATTCATCTTCCGTTAGATACATAAATTCGATAAATTCTAATGAAGGATCTACATTCATTCCACATTCACCTTTAAGAACAACAAATAAAAAGTTTTTATCTTATAATATTCGTTACTAAAAAACAAGTTCCTGCTTTTTCCATCTAATTAAAAGAAAACCCCACTTAACCTGATTATTTTCCAGGTACGTAGGGTTTTCATGTATGATGATTTATTTCGCATATTGCTCCACACGGGTTTGATTCATGATGGCAAGAGTGACAATTTCAGCAACATCTTGGAGCTTTGCTTTGCTGATTTTATCTATTTTATCTTCGGGTTTATGATACCAAGGCTCTGCTGGATTATGAATGAATAAAGCAGCGGGAATGCCTGCTTTTGCAAAAGGAACATGATCACTACGGTCACCTTGGTTTACAGGAGTTGGTTTTCCGTTTAATTTTATACTTGCTGCTTGTGTGAGGTCTGTGACTAGATTAGGCTTGTCGTCTATCGTTTCTAAAGTTAATTTACCCGCATCTTTACTACCTACCATATCTAAATTAAAGTTTGCTTTGATACGACTAATTTCATTAGCTGATAACTGATCAACGTAATGATTTGAGCCAAGTAATCCCAGTTCTTCAGCGCCAAATGTTATAAATCGAATTTCTGTATCGCTAGGAATGGTTTTAAAGACGCGAGCGAGTTCAAGCGTCATAGCAGTCCCTGATGCATTGTCATTGGCACCAGGTGCTCCAGCAACCGAATCATGATGTGCACTAATTACGATTATGTCATGTTTGGCTTTGATTTTAGAGTTGTTTTGATTTGAGGGTTTCTTAGTAGCAATGACATTGTGAGAAATATTTGTAATAGATTTTGCTCCTTCAATGTTAAGTGTAGCTTGAGTATCGGGATTATTTTTGACTTGCTTTACCAACTTTTCCCCTTCAGCTTGTGTCAATAATACAGCGGGTATAAAGGAGTCGTTTGCTTCACCAAGACTTCCCATAATATCGCCAGGAGCATTGTTGTAAAAAATCACACCAGCTGCCCCTTTCTTGGCCGCATTTAACATTTTCTCCTTGAAACTAATATCGCCACGTTTTATAAGAACAATCTTTCCAGCTAAATCGAGATGTTGTAGCTCCTTAACTTTCCCGAGCCCAGCTGGGATAACTTCGCCAACTACATGTCCACTAACTGAATATTCTAAGGCACTTGGATCTACAATATGTATAAATCCATCTAGCGTTAATTCAATGGTATGAGGTGCTGTATAGTCATTGAAAGTAAATGTTTGAACCTCGGTTTTATAGCCATAGGAATCGAATTGCTTTTTAATATAGCCAACCGCTTCATCTTCTTGTTCGGTTCCCGCAACACGAGGTTTTTTGGATAGAGATTTGATATTTTTGTACATGTTGTCATCATCAATTGACTGTAGAATGTTAATTTCAAGATTAGTTGATTTTTCATCTTGAGAATTAGTGTAATAAGTTGCAAAAGTAGCAATAGGAGCAATTACACACAGCCCAATAATGGCTGTGATGACAATTTTATAAATCGAATATTTCATTTTGACCCTCCAAAGTATTGAATACTTTAGGATGAACAAAAATAAGATTTTTACTTGTGCAATTCAAAATTTTTTTATTGGTCCACTACTGGATTCACTTTTAACCACTCTATGCCAAATTCCACAAGTGGTTTCATTTTAATAACACGACAATCAGCTTGACCTAACTTAGCAACAAAAAATGCGTCTGCATGTGTTTTTTCAAAAGCTTCCCCAAGTTCCGGGAAACGATCCGAATCTCCATCTACAGTTTGATACTCAATCCATATTCGCTCATCGTCCACTAACATCGCCGCACCTTGATTGGTATACGTTTTCGTTTCAAGAAAATTCTCAGATAGATGTAAAGCTGTACAGGAATCATAACCTACACCAATCAACAGGATTTTGACGTTTTCATTTAAAAAAGTGCCGAGTGGTGATCCCATGCCAAAAGAATCTTCCAAAGGATGTTCCATCATCCATTTTTCTGCGTTTTTGCCCCAAGCCATAAAACTATGTACAGGATGATAGCTACGAATCGTTTTCGGATGACGATGAAAACATTCAGCAATTTTACCCATTCCACGTAAAGGTGTTAAGTGTGGATCATATGCAGGCATATGTTGACGAATAGGTTCATGCCAATCTTTCGGAACAGGCGGTAACATCCAATAGGAAGGCTCGGAGTTCTCTGCAGATTGTGCAGCCATGACGATAGTGCCTTGCGGTGTTATGGTTTCCATCAAAGCATCGATAACGGCTTTCGCTCCACCCGCAATCCATCCCATTGACTTAATAGAAGAGTGGACCATAATAGCATCTCCCGCTTGAATACCAAGCGTCAGTAATTGTTGTTTTAACGTTTCCACTGATTGAAAAGAAGTGGTTTCTTGTACGCGATCAAATTCACTCATGTTTTTATGCCCCTTTAGGTTAATTGTTGAGAAAAGTGACAACTTGCAATATTCTATTTTTTGTCACCAGTAACATACATTTAATTGCTATAATAACTGTATAAGATTGTAAGTATTGGAGGTCATATGAAATTTTTAATATATTTTTAACAGTTCATATTATAACAGGAATGATTTGTTTACTAACAGGTTTATTAGCAGGATTATCGAAGAAAAGAAAAGGAAAACATACGGCATTCGGGGAAATATATCACGGTTCTTTCGTTTTCGTATTTATTAGTGCAGTCGTTATGTCCATCATTCATTGGAATGAAAGTGCTTATCTATTTTATATTGGCGTATTTTCGTATTCACTTGCTTTCCTTGGTTATCTATCTGCGAAAATACGATGGAATAATTGGCTAGGGACACATATCGGTGGAATGTTAGGTTCATATATAGGGATAGTCACCGCTACTTTAGTCGTGAATATCGATAGAATACCGTTGTTAAATGAATACCCCGTGATCTGGTTTTGGTTCTTGCCAACAATAATTGGAACACCAATCATATTCATAATAGGAAAAAAGTATCGTCCTCAGAAAAGTAGAAAGCTTCTAACATAATTTCAAAGAAAAAGCCGCTCAGGAATTACTCCAAAACGGCATTGCTCTATTAGTATTTTTCGATTTCTGCCACCTTAACAACAGATTTCCCTAGGTTTGCACCTTTGAAAAGATCCAAGAATGCGTCTATGGTATGGTCAAAACCTTCTGTAATTGTTTCTTCATACTTGAGTTTGCCTTCAGTTAACCAGGTTGCTAAATCTTTTGCGCCTTCGCCAAAACGAGATGAATAGTTACCAATCGTAAAACCTTGCATTAACGAGCTAGTCTTGATTAAATAGCCTTGCACACGTGGCCCAACGTCTACTTGTTCATTATTGTAAGAAGAAATGGCGCCACACACTGGGATTCGTGCAAAGTTATTTAACAATGGGAAGACGGCGTCAGCAATTTCTCCGCCAACATTTTCAAAGTAAACATCTATTCCATTAGGACATGCTTCACGTAAGGCTTCCGCGACATCTTGCGTTTTGTAATTGATGGCTGCATCAAATCCTAATTCATCTAGTAGGAACTTCACTTTTTCGTCTGAACCGGCAATCCCCACAACATGAGCACCTTTAATTTTTGCGATTTGCCCAACAATGGAACCAACTGCTCCAGCTGCTCCGGAAACGACAACGGTTTCACCTTCTTTTGGCTTCCCGATATCCAGTAAACCAAAATAAGCAGTCAATCCTGTCATCCCAAGTACACTCAAATACGCAGAGGCAGGGGCAAGTATATGGTCAATTTTACGTACCGTATTATCTTTTGCTATGCTGAATTCTTGCCAAGGAAGTGATCCTAAAACCATATCTCCTTTTTCAAGAAGTGCGGACTTGGAGTCAACAACTTGAGCAACAACGCCGCTCGAAATCATTTGGTTTAATTCAAACGGAGGAATATAAGATTTCGTATCATTCATACGTCCTCGTAAATAGGGATCAACAGAAATATAGACAGTTTTAACAAGCACTTCGCCTCCAGATATTTTACCAATTGGTGCATTTACCATTTCGAAATCATCTTTTGTAGGTGTACCTGTAGGTCGTTGAATGAGCTTAATTTGTTTTTGCAAAATGAACACCCTTTCATTCACATAGAGTAACGTGTATGTAGTAATGTAACTTACTTGGCAATTTTTTTCATGATAAAAGTCCTCAACTAAGGTTAAGGACTTCATTTCTAGCCTATTTTACCAAATTAATTTCTTTTTTCTTATCATTATGCCAGGTGATATCAACATCTATTTTGGTGTAATTGTCTTGTATATCGAACGTTTCAACAACTCGATTAATGATATCTTCATCGGTCATGTCTTCTTTTAATTGAAGTTGACCAAATAATGGTCTAAGTTTGGCCATTGCTTCTTTACCTGTGGCATTTGAAGTATCATCCGCCACATTTTTATATTCAGCATCCGTTGAGTCTTTCTCTTCCTCATAATTCACATCAATCGCTTCTTCTTGATCTGGATAATCTACTTCAAGTTCAAACTTTTTAAATCCATAAATTTCATTTTCCCCGGTATCGGCCGGATTTTCACCAGGTGCATCATCTTCAATGTCATTGTTCGTATTATTATTTGTAACATCTTTTGTTATCTCGTCCTTATCTCCACAAGCTCCTAGCAAAGCGGCAGAAAGTAGTAAACTGGCAACAACCTTAGTTTTTTTGAATGTCATGTTCATCCTCATCCTTTCAATTCAATTTATATTGGTATGCCCAAAAGTGAACGAATTAACGGTTCATTTAATCATTTTTATATTTTTTTATAGAAATTACGATGAGTTGAATCATAATACGAACAGGAGAAATCAAGATGATCCCATATGAAAATGAGCTGAGAATGTGGAAGAACGAAACTTTTAATGGTCATCCCTCGTAGAAGTAACAAAAGGGAGTGAATGATATGACGATGAACCAGGTGAAACAAGATTTACAAACCTCATTTGAACAAGTGAAAAATGCGGTTGGATGGACTGTCGATAAACGAATTTTATTATCGATAGCTAGTTATTATGTGACTACGGGTAAAACTTTTAATGCGAAACAATTTTTGGCCACTTCCGATGCCATTAAGCAAAAATCAGGTTGGTTTTCACCGCTTCGTTCTCATATTCATTACATGATGGCTGCCTTTTTACAAAATGAACAAGATTCATCCTTAATGGTCGATAATCTTTTAGTGAAACAAGACATTTTAAAGGCGGCAGGCTTCAAATCGAACGTCTACAGTTATTTAGCAGCCGTGTTGATGACCGACGATTCTAATCATGAAGCATCTCAAGCTAAGTATCTATATGATGAGATGAAGTCACATCATCCATTCTTAACTCAACCTGACGATGTGCCTTATGCAGTCATGCTTGGAAAAATGCCTGGTGATCCAAAAGAACGAGCATTGACGATGAATAGATACTATACGGAATTACGGTCACAAGGTTTTTATATGGGTAATGAGCTACAGTGGATGTCTCAAATTCTTACATTTAAGAGTCCAACTTATAATGCTAATGTAGTTGCACAGGCTGTCCAAATAAGAGACCAATTAAAAAATGCAAAAATCAAAATAAAATCGATGCATTATGTTATGGTTGGGTTTTTAGCAGCATTGGAAATAAAAGAAGAGGCATTAGAACATGTAATTGAAACATACCGTGACCTTGAAACTATGAAGTTATTCAATTGGTATAAAGAAATGATTTTATCGATAGCTGTTCAACTTGAAACGAAATATATGATAGACAATGAAGATATCACATCGGTTAGTTTTGCCACCACGATTGAGATGATGATGCAAGCTCAACAAGCGGCGATGGTTGCTACGATGGCTGCAACGAATGCGGCAGCAGCGTCAAGTGGTGGAGGAGAATGATAGACTAAGATTAAGCAGGACTATATCGATTATCAGGAGGTGTTTCTTTTGAAAGAAACCGGACTTTGGATTAATGGTGATTGGCGAGGAGCAAGTGAAACGTATGAATTAAAAGCTCCATATGATGGGAAAGTACTTGCACATGTAGCTAAAGGAACAGTAGAAGATGTGAAAGTAGCAATTGCTGGAGCAGAACAAGCTTTTCATTCCTTCAAAAAATGGCCAGCTTACGATCGAGCGGAAATGTTATATAAAGTTGTAAATATCATGCGTGAACGCAAAGAAGAGCTGTCGAAGATTTTGGCACAAGAAGCAGGGAAACCACTAAAAACCGCGCGTGCTGAAGTGGATCGCACAATTGCTACCTATCAATTTTCAGCGGAAGAAGCGAAGCAATACCGCGGGGAAACGATTCCTATGGATGCAGCCCCGGGTGGAGCAAACCGAATTGGCTGGACTAAAAAAGAAGCGATTGGCGTTGTCTCAGCTATCACACCTTTCAACTTTCCGTTTAACTTGGTTGCACACAAGCTTGGACCTGCATTTGCAGTAGGCAATACAGTAGTTTTAAAACCTGCCACACAAACTCCATTGAGCGCAATTGTCATGGCAGAAATTTTTAAAGAAGCTGGCTTGCCAGACGGAGTCCTTCAAATTATCACGGGGAGTGGGAGTGAATTAAGTGATTCACTCATTACTCATCCAAACGTAAAAAAAGTAACCTTTACCGGCAGTGTGCCGGTCGGATTATCCATTAAAGAAAAAGTGGGATTACGCAAAATCACTCTAGAGCTAGGTTCCAACTCTGCGCTAATTGTAGAGCCGAGTGTACCTATTGAAAAAATCGTGAAACGTTGCGTGGAAGGGGCGTTTGGCTTTGCTGGACAAGTGTGTATATCCCTACAACGTATCTACGTAAATCGTAAAGTGCATGATGAATTTGTACAGGCATTTGTGGAAGAAACGAAAAAATTAGTAGTGGGCGATCCGCTTGATGAAAATACGGATATTGGTTCCATGATTCATCCTGACGAAGTAGAACGCATCGTTAGTTGGATTGAAGAAGCCAAGACTCTCGGTGCTACGGTCGCAACAGGTGGAGAGTTTACAGAACGTCAATTGCAGCCAACAGTAATGATAAACGTAAAAGAAGACATGCAAATCGTATGCGAAGAAGTATTCGCACCCATCGTTTCAATCATTCCTTACGACACGCTTGATGAAGCGATTGGCTATGTAAATGATTCGAAATTCGGTTTAAATGCAGCAATCTACACGAATGTCTTAACAGATGCCATGAGAGCTGCAGAAGAACTTGAAGCGGGAGCAGTTATTATAAACGACATTCCAACCTTCCGTACAGATCATATGCCATACGGCGGTATAAAAATGAGTGGCTACGGGCGCGAAGGCGTGAAGTTTGCAGTCGATGAAATGACCGAAATGAAATTTATTACGATGAAAACCGTGTTTTAATAGAAGGCAACTAAGGCAATCTACTTTTATAAGTGGGTTGCCTTTTAATTTAATTAGAGAAGTAATACTGATTTTTTATCAACCGGTCCTTTCATTAAAAAAAGATCAACCATAAAATTGGTTGACCTAAAAAACACATCTCTTTTAAGTGTTTTTCATTTCCCTTTCAAAAAAAAATCCTTTGAAAGGACAAGCCCTATCACAAATAGCAGCAACGCAAAATAAGCAGGTAGTATATGAATAAAAGATATGTATCCAATAGCAAAATGAATGAAAATACCTGCGCTAAAAGCAGGAATGCCTCCGATTAGGAACGTATACCACACCCATTTTTCACCTTGCTGAAAGCCCCATAATGCCAGCATTAATACTAATAATCCTACACTGATTAAGGAACTTCCCAAACCTGCTCGGTCATGGGCGATTACTGGAATTAGTCGGTTATTTATGTCGTTTAATTGATCTGGAGTCATACAGATATAAATAAGGTCGGTCGGCACAAATACCCCGGTAACGCCAATTGTGGAAATGACGAAACCACCAAGGATAAACGAAAATCCAAGGATCACAAATGCAAATTGTCCCCATAATCCTTTTTTCCAAGCGGAATGGTTGGTCCGATTACTAGAAGTCGGATGCTCAGCAAAGTTTCTAGTTGTTCGATAACCAATCCAGAAAAATGGGAGTAACATGAGCCAAAGAAGCCCATGTAACCAATCGAAATAACCAAATCCAATAAATAGGAGAATCCCGAAAAATCCAACGATACCTGCCGTATGAATCGCTTTTTTGGCCCAATACATCCCGTATCTAACGCCATATCGAGCTATGCGCATGTAGAGAAATCCTCCCGAAATCATCGTTCCGGCTAACGTCATTCGATCGTGTTGCATGAATCGGATGATGTTTGGATTTATTGCCATTAGTTGTTCACGCGTTAACTGCAAAAATGCTTCATCGTAAGGTAGGACAATCACTGTCATGCTAATTAGTAAAGCTAACAAGCCGCCAAAAAGCATAATCAAACCGAATAACCAATGCCAAATCCAGCCTTTATACTCGGTTCTTTCCTGCACTTTTACACTCATTAACGCTTCATTAATTCTTTTCGGTAGCCCGGGTCCTGAAAAGACATAGCCACTTGATAGCATGACAAGGTCGGCTCCCGATTGAAATAAACCCAAAGCATCTTTAGGTTCAAGGATACCACCCGAAACGATAATGGGCATATCCGTTATTCCCTTAGCCTCTTGAATTGTCTTTGTTAAATTCTCGACTTGAACGAGTGGAAACATCTGCCCAGAACCCGTATCAATTGCCTGTTCCTCAATGATGACGCCATCTATATATTTTTTTCCTATTAAGTTAGACAAGTAGTCGGTATCCAGTTGTGGATGGGAGAACGAGTAACATAATGGCTTCGATTTCAAGACTTTTTTAATCGATTCCAAGTCATGATCACTAAACCGTTCCTCCAGTATAAAAGCATCTCCGTAGTCAAATAAGGATTCAACTAATGAGACAGTTTCCTCGCATAAGCCAGTTTTCCC
>NZ_JBFUKT010000071.1:0-15180 GCF_056400705.1 Paenisporosarcina sp. P5_A11 | reverse complement strand
CCCGCCAAGCGACAGCGAGTGGGGCCATTCAAGAAGCTTTTTTCTCTTGGATTGGTACTTTCATCTGACTTTATGTTATGCAAACCTTAATACTGCTTTTGGCTAACGCCAAAAGCCTTTTCTGTTTGGGACATCCTTCGTTCAGGCATCCAATAATCTCGATTCCAACTTGGAACGCTATTTTTCCAACTTGGTCTTCAAATTTTCCAACTTGAACCATGATTTTTCCAACTTGGCTCCCGTATTTTCCAACTGAGCTATCGCTCACCAAAAATCCCATTAGAAAAACCCGCCAAGCGACAGCGAGTGGGGCCATTCAAGAAGCTTTTTTCTCTTGGATTGGTACTTTCATCTGACTTTATGTTATGCAAACCTTAATACTGCTTTTGGCCGCCGCCAAAAGCCTTTTCTGTTTGGGACACCCTTCGTTCAGGTCTCTTAAGAATCTGAGTAGAGCATGCCCTTTTTGTTCTTCTGCCACGTTACACTAACCATGATTGTAATTCCTAGCACAACAAATCCTAGAATGAATGGATATATGATATTCACGTCATATAGGACACCCGCTAATAGTGGACCTATTACGTTTCCTATGCTCATATAGGCATTGTTCATACCCATTGCAAAGCCTTGTTCATTACCAGCAAGTTTTGAAATGAGTGTATTCAAAACGGGTCGTAATATAGATGTTGCAAGGAACACCACTAATGTAATCATAAAGAACAATACATATGTTGATGCAAATAATGATAGGAAGAAACATACCGCTGTGACTGCAATAAAGACATTCAAAATGATACCTTCTCCAAATCGGCGAACGAGACGCTCGACTACTAACAGTTGCATGACTACACTCACGATACCTGTTGATGTAATCATCACGGCAATTTGTTTCGGCGTTGCACCGAATTGATTATCCACAAACAACCCGAGTACAGATTCATAAGCCATTAATCCAAAACTCATAACGAGCGTGATAATTAATGGAATAAAGTAAGGCTTGTGTATAGATTGTGCTAGCTTTTTAAGCATTGCTTCTTGTTCATTTGGACCACCCGTTTCTGGAGTCACTTCTCTACTTTCTTTCAGTACAATAACGGAGAATATAACTGAAACTAACGACACCATTGCAGAGACTAGTAAAGGCAGTTTTAAGTCATAGTCTGCTAAAAATCCACCTATTCCTGGGCCTATCACAATTCCTAAAGACATCGCAGCAGAAATATAACTATTGCCTTTCGCACGTTGATCCATTGTCGTGATATCAGCGACGTACGCAAAAATGGCTGGTATTAACAGTGCTGCCCCTATCCCACCAATTACACGGGACAAATATAACACCCAAATGGAATCAGAGAAATAAAAGACAAACATTGAAATCGTCAAACCGCTTAGACCAGCGATAATCATCTTACGTCGACCTACTTGATCTGCCCATTTTCCTGCAATTGGTGACATTACAAATTGCGCTCCTGCGAAAATCGCAATCATCAAACCTGCTGCCATTCCACCTTCACCAATTGATACCAAATACGCTGGCAAAATCGGAATAATAATTCCAAAACTCCCAATCGCAATAAACATATTAATCATTAACACAATAATTTTCTTTTTCTGCTCTGGTAACATTCAATATCCAACTTTCTTTATAAACACTTTACCTATCTAAACCTAAATCCTATCTTACCGTCAACACATTTGATTCAGAACATTTATAAATTTTTTCTACTATAAGATAATACCAGAACTTACAAACTCTGATTTATAAAAAGTAGATTCTCACACAATTATCGACAAGTTTCCACATAATTCGATTAAATATGTAAATAGTCATGTAAAAAAAATTCTTTTCAACTATAATAATGATATGTAATCGTTACTATAATACAAAAAAATTGTTATATAAAGTAATAATATTGAGATATTACCTATAAAGTTTTATTTATACGAGAGGTGTTATGAGTGGTAGGAAAAGAATATTCACCAGAAAATGTTCTCCAATTTATTGAAGATTCCAATGAACGGTGCAAAATTTTAGGATTAAATCCAAATATTGTACCTGATCCAATATTAATTCCCTCTACACAATTAAAACAAATTCAAAGAGACAACAAAGAAGTTTTAGATGTTGTAGAATTTTTTATTCCTGAATTTTTAGGTATGGTAAAAGGTACACCTTTGCTTATCGTTTTGACTGATAATCAAGGTGTCATTATGTACATTGAAGGCGATAATACGATTAAAAGTGTAATCGAGCAACTTGGTTTTAAAACGGGGATTCAATTTATCGAAGAAAATAGTGGTACAAATTGTATTAGCTTAGCTCTTGATAATAATTCCCCTATCGAAATTGTCGGTTCACAACATTACCATGATTTCCTTGCGCATTCTGCTTGTTATTCCGTTCCTTTTAGAGATCATCGGACAAATAAAACTCTTGGCACAGTATCTCTAATGACAAGTTTAAGTTTTAAGGATCCTTTACTTCTCTCTTTATTATCTGTTGTCGGAACTAGTATCGAGCGTGAAATAAAACTTCGTGAACAAAATAAAGATTTAAATGTGTTAAATCAAGTAGTAACTGAATCTTCCCATACGGCTATGGTTTTAACTGATCAACTTGGACGTATTACAGAATTTAATCTTTATGCCGAAATACTGACTGGCTTAAAACGAAAAGATGTATTGAAGAAAACAGCTCAAGAATTACCGATTGTTGGAGAATGGATACAAAAGATCATTCAGTCAAAAGAGAGCTTTAATGAAATAGAAGTCATTTTCAAAAACCCTGATTCCTCAAAAGAAACCATCTGTTTATTTGATGGTCGACCAATTTATAGTGTCAATAAATATTTGATAGGTACCGTAGTAAGCTTCCGAGACATCACAGAGCGTTATGAGAACCAGCTTCTAATGAAGCACCACGCTCATCATGACGAATTAACTGGTCTCCCTAACAGAAGATATTTCCAAAACTATGTAAATGGAGTCCTCGAATCACATGATCAGGACCGTTCTCTGTCTATTTTCTTGCTCGACCTAGATCGATTTAAATTAATAAACGATACACTTGGTCATGCAAAAGGAGATACATTACTCGTTGAAATTGCTCGACGATTAGATATGTATTTACATAATAGAGGGAAACTATTTAGAATGGGCGGTGATGAATTTACCATTGCCATCATTAATTTCAATACGATCGAAGATCTCAAACAAATCGCAAGTGAAATTATTGAAGTTGTACGCAAACCATTTGTCATTCAAAATCTTGAGTTTCATATCAGTACAAGCATTGGTATAGCGATTTATCCGAATGATGGATCAGATATAAATACACTTTTCTCTCATGCTGACAGTGCTATGTACTTAGCAAAAGATCGCGGGAAAAATGGCTACTGTTTCTACAACTCAGATATGGCAGATGAGTCAATTCAAAAACTGACTCTCGAATCAGAGCTAGAATTAGCCATAAAAAACAATGATCTTGTCCTTCATTATCAACCACAAATTGATTTACGGACAAATCAAGTAGTTGGTGTGGAAGCGTTACTGCGTTGGAACCATCCAGACCTAGGTCTTGTTCCTCCAGATAATTTTATTCCGCTTGCAGAAGAAATGGGCTTAATGGTAAATCTAGGTGAATGGGTACTTATTCATGCCTGCAGACAAATGAAAACATGGCATGATCAAGGGTTATCATCGCTAAAAGTATCAATCAATTTGTCTCCACAAGAATTCTTAAAACAACAACTGGTAGATAAAATTAAGCAAGTTTTACTAGAAACAGGCTTAAGTCCACAATCTTTGGAATTGGAAATTACAGAATCAATGACCATGGATGTCATACGCTCTACATCTGTTTTAGAGGAATTGAGTGAAATTGGCATACAAATTGCGATTGATGATTTTGGGACTGGTTATAGTTCATTAAACTATTTAAAGAATTTCCATATTCATCGCTTAAAAATCGACCGTAGTTTCATTCATGACATGATGAGTGGTCAAAAAGGCGAAAAAATTGTTGGAACGATCATTTCCATCGCCCATGCTCTCGACTTAAAAGTGATTGCAGAAGGTGTAGAAACTGAAGAACAGCTGCACTTCCTTAACAACTTAAATTGTGATGAAATACAAGGCTACTATTATAGCAATCCTTTGCCTGCAAATGATTTCGAAAAAAAATTCATATTAAATTCAACTCGAGGTGTGATTCAACTATGAAGTCAATTGCAACTATCCTTGTAGAACATCTAAAATCTTTCCAGGTCACGCATGCTTTCGGTGTTCCTGGTAAAGCCATCGTCCCACTTTTACTTGCTATGGAAAAGAACGAACTCGATTTCGTTCTTAGCAGACATGAGTCAGGCGCTGGTTTTATGGCAGGAGGTTATGCACGACAAAACAATACATTGGGTGTTGCAATCGGAACTTCCGGACCCGGTGGCACTAACTTGCTTACATCTGCAGGACAAGCCAAAGCCTATAACTTACCCATTCTTTTTATTACGGGACATCCTTCTGTCAAAGAATCAGGCCGGGCTATGGGTCAAGATTCCAGCGTATTCGGCACCGATCTTGTAAAAATGTTTGAACCTGTTACTCTTTTTAGCGCGAGAGTGGACCGAGCGGACCAATTCCCGCTTTATTTCCAACACGCACTTGAAACAGCTTTAACTGGACGTAAAGGTCCCGTTCATTTATCAATACCGGCAGATGTACTTATGGAAGAAATCGAACCATTTACTCTGACATYACCGCACTTACAACAACCGGTTTCACCTTATATGAACGAAGTGAAAACCTTGCTCGATCATGCCAAAAAACCTCTCCTATTCCTCGGAAAAGGTGTGCATATTTCACAAGCTTATGATGAAGTAAAGTATCTTTCACTTCAATATCATATACCTGTCATCACAACACCCGGCGGAAAAGGAACCATCCGTACCGATCATCCAGGATATCTAGGTTCATTCGGATTAGGGGGAACTCAAGCCGCAAGTGATTATTTAAACGAAGGCGTCGACTTACTTATCGTCATCGGAACAAAACTAACAGACATGACATTAGCTGGATTCACAGCAAACATGCATCCAAAACAAGTCATTCAATTTGACATAGAACCAACTTTTGTCGGTAAATCGATTCCTGTGCCTACATTGCCTATCATCGGAGATGCAAAAGTAAACCTTCAAGCGATTCTCGACCCTGCCATTCTTGAAATCGCTGCAACGTCATTAGTGGAAAGAGAATCAATTGTAATTCCTGCTTCGCCAACAGAAAAAATATCTGCAGTTACTGCAGTCAAACTGATGCGTAAACACTTATCTGCTGAGACCATTCTATTTGGCGATGATGGGAGTCATACTTTCTATGCAATTCAACATTTTGATATTGAACAAGAAGGTACATTCTTTGCAGACGATGTTTTCGGTACAATGGGTCATGCCATCGGATACGCGATAGGTGCAAAAATTGCCCATCCTAAGCAAGCGATTGCATGCTTGACTGGAGACGGCTGTATGATGATGCACGGCGCCGAAATCTCAGTTGCTGTCTGTCACGACTTGCAAATTCCCTTTATCGTCTTAAACAATGGACGCCTCGACATGGTAGACAAAGGGATGCGTTATAACTTAGGTCGATCAATTGGAACTGTTTATGAATATCCTGCAAACCTAAGCCTCTTTGGTGAATCACTAGGTGCAGCAGCTTTCCGTTGCTTTTCAGCAGAAGAAGTTGAAGTAGCCCTTATCTTTGCTCAAACTTACTATGGACCTACTGTTATCGAAATCATGGTGGATCCCGAAGAAATTCCACCTACCCTGAAGCGTGGCTAACTAACTGACCTACTCCCCACAATTTGTGGGGAGTTTTTTGTGTACTCATTTCCAGTTCTCAAAACCCATAATTTTACTATTACAACTAAACTCACAAATTTTACAACTAGCTTTACTTGTCACTGGGGACCATGGTAAAACATAATCTCCATATTTGACTAATAACCTAGTTATCCTATAGGATTAATTAATATAATGAATTTCATTATTCTATTAATTTCACTTTTCTTCAAAAAGGAGTTGGACACATTATGCGCTATGGATTTTGGTTACCTATTTTCGGAGGTTGGTTGCGCAACGTAGATGATGAAAACATGCCCCCTACCTTCGATTACGCAAAGCAAGTGATACAAGCAGGCGAAAAATTAGGCTTTGATACTACCCTTATTGCTGAGCTTTACTTAAACGATATAAAAGGACCAGAATCCGACTCATTGGAAGCTTGGTCAACAGCAGCCGCGCTAGCTGCAGTCACTGAAAAAATTGAAATTATGGCAGCTGTTAGACCAGGTTTCCATAACCCCGCCGTCACTGCTAAAATGGCGGCCAATATCGATCACATAAGCAATGGACGTTTCACTTTAAATGTCGTATCAGCTTGGTGGGAAGAAGAAGCCAAACAATACGGTGGTATCTTTACTGAACATGACGCGCGTTATGATCGTACCGAAGAATTTATCGATGTGCTCAAAGGATTGTGGACAGAAGAGGTCTTTTCATACAAAGGGTCATTTTATAATATTGAAAATGCACACCTACATCCAAAGCCCGTTCAACAACCGAACCCAATTCTTTACGCAGGTGGCGAAAGTCCTCGAGGAAAAGAAACGATAATTGCTGGCTGTGATGCTTACGTTATGCACGGTGGAACTGTCGAAGAAATCACTACTAAAATCAATGACATGAAATCCTTACGCAAGCAAGCTGGAAAAGATCCGTTCCAATCTTTTGGAATGGCTGCATATATCATTTGTAGGGACACTGAAGAACAAGTTCAACTTGAGTTGCAACGAATTACTGATACGAAAGAATCAAGCGCATATGCTGGATATAATGACTTCGTCAACAAATCGCAACTTGAACAACAAGTGAAGCTTTACGACTACTCAGTTTCGAATCGTGGATTAAGACCCAACCTGATCGGCACACCAGAACAAATTGCCAATCAAATTATTGCTTACGAACAAGCAGGTCTTGATCTCTTATTGCTACAATTCTCACCGCAACTTGAAGAAATGGAACAGTTTGCAAAAAAAGTAATGCCACTCGTTGAAAGCAAAAGAGCTCAACTAATCTGACCATCGGAGGACAAAGTTATGACTAAAGTATATGTACTTCATGAAAATAGCGAATGGACTGTCCATTTAACAAAACGTCTTGAAGAACTACAAGTACCTTACGAAGAATGGCATCTCGATCAAGGGATTGTTAATTTAACAGAGGCTCCACCTGAAGGAATTTTCTACAATCGAATGAGTGCCTCTTCACATACGAGAAATCATCGCTACGCTCCTGAACTTACTTCTGCCGTCTTAGCGTGGCTTGAGCACCATAACCGCACCGTTTTCAACGGCAGCAACGCCTTAAGACTCGAGCTAAGCAAAGTACTTCAGTACACTGCATTAGAAGCTTCAGGAATCAAAACGCCGAAAACTATTGCAGCTGTGGGTAAAGAACATATTGTGAAAGCAGCTCAAGAGCTAGGAGAAAGCTCGTTTATCACCAAGCATAACCGTGCTGGTAAAGGACTTGGGGTTCAATTATTTCACTCAATCGAAGGGTTACGCGCCTATATAGATGGACCAACTTTCGAAGAACCTGTTGACGGTATCACTTTAATCCAACAATATATTAAGGCACCTGAACCTTACATTACTCGATGTGAATTTATAAACGGCAAATTCCAATACGCAGTAAAAGTCGACACATCTGAAGGTTTCGAACTGTGTCCAGCAGACACGTGTCAAATTGACGATATGTTCTGCCCGGTTGGCGAAACTCAACCCGAAACAACGTTAACTCAACCGAAATTCCAAATTATTGAGAACTTTAATGACCCAATTATTGAAAAATACGAGAACTTCCTTAAACAAAGTGAAATCAAAGTTGCCGGCATAGAATTCATCCGTAACATAAATGGTGACATTTACACATACGATGTCAACACAAACACCAACTACAACGCAGATGCCGAAAAAGAAGCCGGTCGCTACAACATGCTTCAACTTGCAAAAATGCTTAAAGCAGAACTCGAAAAGAAGTACTTCAAAGTCGAATCTGTTTAAACTAGAGAAGAGCGGCCGTGTTTGAAAACGGTCGCTCTTTTCATTATGTTATCTTATTTTACAATTATCACTAAACTCGCTATTTTTACAACTAAATCTTCATTTTTTACAACTAAATGCACCAAAATTACAACTAAACTGAAACTCACACTAAATCTATCAATAGCATCCTTATTTAACATGTCCAAATCATATTTGTGGGCTTCCCCTTCGTTACCATACACAAATTCGTGATAAACTAGAAACATTAGAACAGGAGTGATCATTTAATGCGTGTAGCTATTTTCGATTTTGACGGGACACTGTACCCCCAAAAAACATTTAAACTGATGATGAATTATATGAAAAAACATCCTATTCACTCTTCAAAATATCAACCTTTTTACCGAGCACTCATGAAACCATATCTTGCGTATAAATTAAAACTATATCCAGAGAACAAAATGAAAGCGAAATCGATGCAACTCTATTTAAATGCATTAAAAGATATGCCTCAACAAGAAATTGAAAATTATTTTAAAGATATGTCTAAAGAAATGCACAATGAACTTAACTTTATAGTCGTTGATCGTTTGAAAAAACACCTAAAAGAAGGCGATCATGTCTTGTTAGTTTCAGGTGCATTCACTCAAATGTTGAACGTAGTAACACGGGACCTAGCCATACATGAAGTAATTGGCACACAAATCCCAATGAAAAACGGGACTGTTGATACGGACAACGCCATTTATCACATTCAAGGTGAACGCAAAAACGAAAAGATAGAACAAGCACTTCAAGGCTTCGACATCGACTGGGAAAACAGCTCTGCCTATGGTGACAGCATCTCAGATATCACAGTTCTGGAACTAGTCGGAAACCCAGTAGCCGTCCGACCTGAATCAAGACTACAAGCAATTGCRGAAGAACGGAAATGGGAAATCCTGTGGTAAACAACTGAATCGGTTCTATCCAGATGTAATGCATTGAGCTGAAGCTATACTATAAGCCCCTTTTTCCTGTCTTAAGGCTTTCCACAATGGCGGTAGTTGTTCACTCAATATCCACTCTTCACTAAAGCTACATATGGTAAACTTAAATAAAAAAAGGATGTATCCCTAATGAAACGCTTTGTTTTAATCATTCCAATCATGATAATCGTCGCATTCCTAGCAATGTGGCTCATAGAGAAAAAATATGCAGAAGTACCTTTTGATTCACGAATCCTCATTGCAGCAGGAGGCTCTATCTTCTCCGGTATTATTGCCTACTTCCTACTCAGACATGATGTTCACCAAGTAGATCCCAAACCAATTGAATCAAACAAAAAGAAGCGCTGACTACTCGTAACGGGTTCTGTTTTGAAGTACAAAAATCGTAATAACACAATAAAACGCTTATTAATAGCAATAAATTGGCACTGCAATTCGCAGTGCTTTTTTACGTGTTTTTGCCAAAAACTTCATAGCAATTGTTACTTAACAAAATTTTCAAATAATTAAAGGGAATAATTAATAAATATGGTAAGATTATATTAGAACTATTTAGCAGGCAGCTTTTTTTCTTCTTCAACTAACGCAGCAGTTTAGTTTAATAAGGAATTACTCCCTTTAACAAAGAACTACTCACTAATTACTTAGAGGTTTAAATTTTAAAGCTATAAAATTATACAATTATGGAGTGAATTTAATGGTGGTAATTGATTTGTGTGAAGCCTGTAAAAAAAATAAAATTAATGTTTTAGAACCATCTGACGACCCCAATCAGCCCTATAAATTATGCAATCAATGTCACGAAAGGTTATTAAAACGTTCCTTGCGACCTATCGAGTGGTACAACCTAGCTGTTGTCCATTCTCCCAATAAGTTTTTGTTACACGATGATTTTTATGAAGAAGACGGAGAGGCTTGCCAACCAGAAGAAGATGTAGTTGTAACTAAAAAAGATAAAGCACCAACATTACGAGATGTTCGAAATAATTTGGAGTCTTTATTAGACTTTTCGATAACCAGATGGTTTCTTGAGGATGATGTAATAAATGCTCTTAAAAAACACGATAACCAAAAGACTTTGAGTTCAGTGAAATCTAGATATTATGGAACCGAAAATTACGAATTAAAATCAAGAATGTTGGAAATCGTAGCTGATGTTTTAGGTACTTCTGCTTCGGAATGGGTAAGAGAACTTTGGGGTAATTATGACGAAGATTTTCTCTACCCAATCTCTTGGGCAACAGCCAGTAGTTTGCCAGCCGAAGAGGGATTAAGTAATGTATTTGAAAAATTGAAATTGGTAAGTGAAAAAGAATTGCCAATAGCGGCTTTTTCCTGCCTATACCGTTTCCGTTCAAGTAATATACTTGATTGGATTGAGTCAACTTCCACAATTTTTAACGATAATTGGGGAAGGCTGGCAGCCGTATGCTTCCCAACCTGGGAGAGAATGAAAACTTGGCTAAACAAAGGAAGACCTTTAAGTTTAATTGCACTGGATACAATGGCGAACTGTGTTAAAGGTTATGGCAACATTTATGTTGAGCAATTTTCTCCTAAGATACTTGGTACAGACAAATATGAAGTAGAACAAATATTAAATGATTATTATCAAAAAGATGGAGTTCCTCGTGTCAAAATGAAGGTAGCTAAAATATTGGAGAATAAGAAAGAAATTTTTCAATAAATGGTTCCTATTATCTTATCTCCCATAATAGTAGGTAGTTTGTGAAGTAATGTACTTAAATTAAAGGGTGCTTTAGTTCAATAAGATTCCACTATTATTAATCAACAAAACCCTTCCAATTGGAAGGGTTTTTTACACTGTTAACGTTTATAAATAATATCATCCCACGAATACACCTTGTTAGCGATACCTAAAAACTGGGCAGGTGTTTTTTTATCGTTTCCTACTTTATATTGTTTACAGAAGTTGTAATATGTTCGCAAAATTGTAATCGCCATTTGAGCATACTTCGGATTAAAATTACTGTAAATATAGGACTTCCCATCACCTCTACTGGTGACTAGAGGTCGTTCTAATACTGATATTGATCTTCTAATTTGTTGAAGAAATGCGTTTACAGAGTTGTCATTTACATTATCTGTAAATTGAGCTAATACGTGAATAGGCATATGGCTCATATCGGTTAAGCAGTCTATTGTTCGTTTTCCACGATCTTTCATTCCCAATGGGTGTTCAATCGGATTACCTGCGTGAGAATAATATATTTCACCGTTGGTAACCGTATGGTTTACTTTGTGGAATTGATGGGTTGTTAAATTTTCTAAGAGAACATAATACGCAATTAGATGAAGATTTTTTTCATCTAGACCTTTTCTCTTAGCCCAAGAAAACAATTCTTTTCTTGAATCTTGATATTCCTGATATGCGTCTTTTCGTGAAAGTGTTTTATTAACTTTGCATAAAAACGTATAGGCATTTTTTGATTTAATTTCATTGACAAATGTACGGTTGATTGCAGTTAATAAGGACGCATCGTTATCTGTAATAAAACGCCATTTTGGAGTATTAATGAGTTTTTTGATATGCCATAAATGAGCGACGGTTGTATAGGTTTGATTTACGTGAAGCCCATCAACATATACAAATCTTTTGTTAAATTCATTTTGTTGATAAGCATACTCTATCATTGATTGAGTATCATTAACGCTCGGTAACATTGGATGGTTCCCGTAATTAGTAAAACGTCCATTCTTACTCAAGAAGTCATTTAAATGATCGTCTTTGTAAATTTCGGTATCCAAGTAAATTTGGTCTTTCCTAATATCCCAATCAAAGGCAACATCTGCACGAAAAACATATCTTGAAGCTTGATCGCTGCTAACAACAACTTGAGTGGGTAACTGTTTTTCAACCGATGAATGTTTTGCTTTATTCGATTCACCCTTTTTACGTACATTGTTTAATACATACATCATTTTGTCAGTTGAGAGCCATATTTCAGGGAACTCTTTCTTTCGGAAAACATTCGTCTCTCTTGTTTCTAAAAACTCCAAGCAACATCGATACAACCATTCCAATTTAGAATAATACGTTCCACGACCAATACCTAGAATTTCACAAGTTCGGGATACTGGCACTCGATTAATTAAATGCATTGCAAACCTAGGCAAGATATCATTGCGTTGTTGATGATACCCAGTATTTCTTGTCTTATCGGGTAGGACGTTGGTAAATTTCTTACACGCTTTACACTGATATCGTTGTGAATTTGACGTACTTGTCCCTCTCTTATAGAAATCTTTTTGAACCGTAAAAGGTGTGGAATCTAAGATACAAGAATCTTTATGAAATTGATAGACCGGTTCAATTGGCAGGGTAATGTTGTTTCGATGAAGTCGTTCAATTTCCGTGGCAATTGACCAGTTTGACATCGTGCGAGTATTACAATTTAAGGTTGGTATATCATCGACATCACGATTATCTTTTGAACAAATGTTTACCTTTTCGGAATCTTTGCCGGATAACTTGTACCTTTGGGCTTTACCTTTGTATTTTGTCTGTTCTGTGCCAAAATTTTTGCAGAATGGGTTTGCACAATGGTTCATCTGGATTGAATATCTTTTTCCATCAAGGTTGAAATGTGTAGGTCTGTACACCTGTTTACTAAAATGTGATTTGAATTTTTTGGGTTCTAATAATTCGTAGAGCTTAGTTCTTTCTTTGAGTTCTTCTTCAGTCACAGGTGGTTCTATATGAAGTATATGAACAAGCGTATCAACAGAATTGGCTAAACGTTTGAGTTTACTCATCGAAGATACCTAATTCTCTTTTAATACGAACGTTATTTCGTAAGCCTTTAATGTGTTGAATAAAGTCTTTATCTTCTAACAGGTTTATTAATGTTTCCTCCAACACTTGGCTTTCGGTTAATCCTGTGTATTCAGCGTAATGACAAATTAATTTACGGGTTTTCTCTGATAATTTAAATTCAATTGGTTCGACATTTACATACTTTGGCTTAATATATTTAATTCTGTCCAACTCCCTTTTAGTGGTAAAAAACAGTTTATTAAATGGTAAGATAATTGGTATAGGAATTTCCGTCTTACACCAACTATTGTATGCGAACATTTTCTTATACCAATTGTATGCCAAAAAATGAAAATTTTATACATTATTGTAGTCACATCAATAAAATAAGGGACACCAATTCATAGACGAATTGATATCCCTTTTGTTTTACTTATTTAGTTTTTGTACTTCAAAACAGAACCCGTTAGACTACTCGCGCTTCTTTTTTCTTACTCACTCAAATTATTTAAATTTTGTACAAGAATGCATTATTTTGGAGGAGTATGGTGGTACAATAAACCAACTTAATCCTTAATTCTCCATACTAATTGAGCTTTCTTAGGTAGCTTTCCAAATAAGAAACTAGCAAACGGTACAAAACGATGGAACAACCAAATAATCAAATAGCATAAAACTATCGTTAAAAAATATTGCAAGAATATCGTAATATGCCATGGTAAAGGAGTTTCACGCGTAGGCAATAATTCCATCACTTGGAATAAGACTAACGGATGCATCAAATAATAACCGAACGAATAGGCAGCGACGCTTCGCATACGGTTTACTGTTTTCTCACTTGACCACTTAACCAAATACTCCGCAAAATAGAAAAAGAACAAGCTTCCAATAAAGAGAAATAGTATTCCTATCCACTTATAGTAATCCTGGTCAATTGACAACCTTTCAAAGTATGTATTACGGAAACGAATAAATACATACGTCATACCTAATCCTAATCCAACAATCCCCGTCAAAATCATTTTAAATTTCGACATTTTCGTTACAATTTCCTCATAATGGATACCTATCCAAGCACCTAATAAGTATGGACTAATTAGACTTAAAAAAATAGGCACCTGAATCAAGTTAGAACGTAAGCTAAATTGGAAATATGCATATTCAGCCAGCAAACCAAATACCCACAAATACTTTCGGAAAAACGACCATTTCCGAACCATCATCATTAATAATGGGAAAATCAAATAAAACTGTACCACAATAAAAATAAAATATAACTGATACTTACTTTGCCCCATCATGAGGCGATCCAATACTTCCGACCAAACTAGAGCTCGATCCTGATAATGCCATATCTCGACTTCGTAAATTAAAGACCAAATAATATATGGAATCAATATATATACCACGCGCTTTTTCCAATAAGAAAAAAACACTTCTTTAGTAAATGGACGGTCTTTATACATATAGAAGAAGACAATTCCCATAATCATAATGAACATTCCTGCTTCGATTCGGACAATATGATTTAAAAAGAAGTAAAATGCATTTTGTGCAGATGGCACATCAAAAAGGTGGCGATACTGAGCCGTTGTATGGACTAAAACAACCATCAACATTGCAAAAAAACGAACATAGTAAATTGAGGCAATCTCTTTCTTCAAATGCTCATCCCTCTTCTATCAAAAATAATAATTAATTTATAATTATACCACACGTAAAAATATGAGACTTCGAAAAACCAAAATTCCTATAAACTTCTATATAGCTAAATATTCAAAAAAAGGTTTCTATCAAATATTGTAGTGAGATTAATAAATATCACTACACTTGAGCCCAAATGAATCACAAAACGCCTGAGCGCAATTTACTTCTGCGATCAGGCGTTATTTAAATCATATTATTTTGATGCAACTTGTGTTACTGATGCAACACGTTTTGCACCGATATATTTTGAACCCCAATAGTATGGATCATTAATCTTAGCGACTGAAACACCTTTGCTTGATGAAGAATGTACAAACTTTCCTTTGCCGATGTAAATTCCAGCGTGAGAAACACCTTTACCTGAAGTATTGAAAAATACTACATCACCAGCTTTTAGGTTTTTCTTAGAAACTTTTTTTCCAGTTGAATACATTGATCCAGTCGTTCTTGGCAATTTTACTCCAACTTTTTTATATACATAACCAACAAATCCTGAGCAATCAAAGCCYTTTGTTGTCGTTCCGCCATAAACATATTTTGTACCCATTACTTTATTTGCAGCTGATATTACTTGCGTAGATTTAATTCAGATTTAATTC
>NZ_JBFUKT010000070.1:0-15206 GCF_056400705.1 Paenisporosarcina sp. P5_A11 | reverse complement strand
CACAAGTCTCAGTAGCTCAGCTGGATAGAGCAACGCCCTTCTAAGGCGTCGGTCGGGGGTTCGAATCCCTCCTGGGACGTAAGTAAGACTTTGAGCAACTTAATAGTTCAATAGTTTGATGATACTAGGTATTTCTAAAGGTAATCTAACTTTACGAAATTCACCTAAAAAATCGTCCACCAAAATCAACTTCCTAGATTATATTTAGGAGGTTTTTTTGTGACTAAAAAAGTAGGAATATTTGATGTTTCAATTAAAACAGAGATATTGAAAACGAAAAAAGCAACTCCAAAAGGAATGACTGTCGAAAAAGCATTATCAATTGTACATCAGCAAATGAAATTGAATGGCTATCGTGAACGAACTTTAAACGATTACAATTTAATATTTAGTAATTTTGTCAAAAGAACTGGAGTTCAATATTTAGAAGATATTACAGTGGATACGATTTATAAATGGCTTGATAGTATGAATGTATCTCAATCAACTAAAAGTACACGTTTAAAGTGCTTGAAAGCCGTTTTAAGCAAGTGTTACAACAATGGTTGGTATCAATCAAAGTTTTGGTTAACAGTCCAAATAAAGCTTGATAAAAAGGTGAAAAAGGGAGCAAAACAAAACGATCTGAATATATTGCTTTCATTATTGGATTCATCAACATTTATTGGTTTACGAGATGCCATAGCGATATTAACTCTATTTAAAACTGGAGTTCGTATCAATACTTTGGGACAACTCAAAGAAAAACCACCCAGCTCTATATAATTGGCTAGACGAAAGATGAAGGAGTATCATAACGTCATGACGAATAAATAAGCATGGGGGTATGCCGTTATGACGATAATTTATAAACCGAGTGACGTAATGAAACAGCTAGACATCAAGGAATCTCTATACAAAAAATACATAGCTGCTTTGGAAAAAGACGGTGGCYATGTATTTCAGAAGAATCAGCAAGGTCATAGAATTTTTACTGCTGAAGATATTCAAACTTTGGAAAAGTTCATGGAGCTTATCAAGTATGACGGTATGACGATTGAAAAAGTCGCTAAAAAAATTAGAGAAATGAATGGTCATGAAGGTCATGGCGCTATGAGTGAAGAACAACCAAATAGCTATGACGTTATGACTTTAGTTGAACAAGCCGTATCTTCTGCACTTAAAACTCAAGAAAAACAACTACATGACGTTATGACCGTCATTGCAAATCAAAACAACGAGCTAAAAGAACAATTTAAGAGAATTGAAGATAAGCAGGATAAAGTATTTGTGCAATCTCTTCGGGAATCTCAAGAAAATAAAAAGTTAATGCTTGAAGAAGTTAAAACTCAAGTTAAATCTGAAATTGCAGCTGCTAACGAGGCAAAGAAGAAGTGGTGGCAGTTCGGCAAGTAGTATACAAAAAATGAGTTACAGAGATTTCAAAGAATATTTTAAAGTTTAATACAAAAAAAGAGATTCCGATTAGGGAATCTCCTTTATTTATTCATTCACATCGTAATTGACTTTAATGTAATCCATTTCCTGTTCGGGGCTCATAATTCCAGTAGCTTCACCAATGGTGCTACCTTGATTGTACCAAATGTGGTTGTGGTCTCGTGCAGCTTGTGAAAAGTCATTGTCAGACCAACGATTTAGAATTTCAAAATATAGCGATTCATTCTCAAATTCAAGGTCATGTTGACGAGTTTCAACTACTTCAATCAATCTTTTTACACGCTCTTGAGTTAATGGTATTTTTGCTCCCCATTTTTCATCGTCTTTTGATATGACCTTCTGATGGGACATAGCGTGAATCGCTTCTCCTACTTCATAATCATTCATGGTTAGAGGAAATTCTCCTTCGATAACACTTAAACTTTCCTCAACTTCAATTATTGCTCCGCCATCTTCGGCAATCGTTACATCTTTTTTTAGAAATACAGGCAAACCTGGTTCCACTTTCATGTAAATCAAAATGCTGAAAAATCCGATACAAGCAACCACAATAGCAACTTTTTGAATCTTGGTAGTTTTAAATGTTGCGAAGATTTTCCTCATATATCCTCCAAAATTAGGACATCAAGCACTTGAGCTATTTGGTAATCTCTTTCAGCGATTGGGCTTATTAAACTCGTACAATTATTTTCTCGGAGTACGTCAGCTAATAATTGTAAATCTATAGTCATTTTTTCCAATATGTATCAACACCAATCATCTTGTTAATTGGTGTTATATTCCAACTAATTCTGGCTGACAAGAGATACTGAATCTTTACTCAAATTGAGTTAATAAACCTGTATTTACTTATGGAATTATAACCTCGAAAGACGTTGGTCATATATTCAAAATCACCATCGGAACAAATAGGATCAGAAGAACAATGGCTCATATTTTCTAAAGCCCTTAAAATAATTGGATATAGTTTTTCATTGTCAGCAAGACGTGTTAATCCACCTAAGCCTACTCGGCTAGTCGCTTGAATATACCCTGATGTAGTTTTGGGTTGTCCTAAGCATTCTCATATAAAGAAAATCCAGCAACGATATTCGCTGCTGGATTTTTATTTTCTACCTATTTCTTGTTTTTTTAATAATTCACAACAATTTTCTTTCTAAATCGTTCTTACTCCTCTTATTCCGTTAGCTGTCATGACCCGTAATGGAGTTGCACTAGACGGCATTATTAAGTCATAGCAGCCAATTCCTTTTGCTGTATAAATGCGAAAAGAAGAATCTTGCACATCAGTGACTTTGTAAATGGGAATCCGGAGTATACCTCTAGCGGTTTGAATTTTTTGGTAGGTGATTGGTGTGGCCATTATAAATCAACCCGTAACCAGATTTGACCAATGGTAGGCGTTGTTGGATCGCTCGTTGTTAATGGTAAAATATCTCTTCCTTTGCTATTGCTATTATCCCCATTATTGACGATTCGATTATACGGAAGGCCCAATCTGAATTGATTGCCTGCACTTGCAAGTTTAAATTCAACCACTGGATTTGTATGTGTGATGAAATGTAAATCCCAACACATTCCGTCAAACTGATTTCCTGTTCCAGTAATGGTAAACAGTTTAGTTGTATCACTCGAAGGTTGAATTTGAAGATTGCTAAACACATTGCCTGAACATTCATTCGGAGGTTGTTTCGCTGAGTCTAGCACAATCATATCTGTACAACCATCGATGGTAATTTTATCGAATCGATTTGCATTCACCCATGCCTCACCAGATGCAGGTTTCACGGCTTGTAAAAAAATACCTTTTGAAAATCTTGAGATAGAGATGTTTTCGAAATTGATATATTGAATCTTGCTTCCGTTTGCACCTGAATAAAGCTTGATAGCTGTTCCTCCAACTTTTCCAGACCAATTGGTCAAATACAAATCCTTCACATTCGTCTTCTCATATTGATATTTGCCATCCAAGAAAATAACGTCAGAGGTGTAGCTTGAGCTATTAATTGTAATGAAACCACCTACTAGAGATGCATTTTGCTGAAGTTCAAATACACGGAAATTTCCTTGTACAGTATATTGTGTCAGCCGACTTGCCCGCAATTCAACGCCTTTCTTAATGACAATTGGCGTAGTCAAGGAATACGTTTTATTGCCACTTAATACCACTTTTTTATTATTAGTTTGTGCAAAATTAATAGCAGCTTGTATTTTAATAGAATCCGTTGACCCTGAAAAGTCGTCAACAAAAACAATTGGTAATTCAGCCATTTACATCACCTATTATTCGCTGAGAAAAATGTCTGCTGAATACCAAATCTTCATCAAATTCTTTACTATTCTTAAATAAGATTGGGTATTGATCAATATTAATTAAAAAAACATATTGGTAATTTTGAACTTTGTCCTTTTTTATCATTATTCATGTTCCTTTCATTTTCACTAGAGTTCCATCACATCTGTTGTGCGTAGAAACCCTTTTGTTTCATAGGACTTCTGTTTAACCCGCTAGCGCTTCAGATAGAAATTAATGTCCCTATAATTATCATATTCATTAGAATCTATTAAACTTAGGTTTAAATCTATATATTTCATCGATTGTTCCTATTGAAAGAGAGAATGTGATTTAGGAGGAAGTGTTGATGAAAATCGGTATCATACAAAGGCTGGTATTCGACTTTGATCAAAAGTTTGTAAACGAAAATAATTTTCTCCAATAATGAAAGAGATTACGGACGGGATAAGCCTAAAACGTCCTCCTGGAAAGTAATGAAAAAAGCAGGTCGAAAAAGCCTTCTAATCTAGTAGATTAAAAGGCTTTTTATGGCAAAAAGAATGAGCGTATCTTTTTTTAAAGATACGCCCATAGTAGTATGAATATTACTTTTTTGAAGTTCTTGAAGTTCTAGGTTCTAAACAACTTGAACATTTTTTCTGATTACTTGCTTTGAATTTTGTTAAAGTCTTTTCGAAATTATTTCCACATGAACATTTAAACAGTAGTTTTTGCGAGAATCCTCGATACTCAGTAGAAAGTAATTCACAATCTGAATTCTTCTTAACATATTCACTGATATTTTCAATAGTCCATTTTTTATTCATATTAACACCTCCGATATTGATTCCGAAATTAATCACAGAAGAAGTTTCGGATACCTTCCTTTTAATTAGACTCATGACTTCCTAATTTAACTGATTAGCCTATTATACCATCACTTTCGCGACCCTGTTTTAAACTCGAAAGTTCCTCCATTTATGCGGATGAAAGTATTGTAATGCTAAACTCAGAAGTACATAAAAATCGACTTTTGCGTATCTTTTTTAGAAGTCCATTTAATTAATGATTCTGCAACAGAACATCAAATAACCTTCAAATTCAAAGAGGATTTCACTTTGAGTTTGAAGATTTTTTATTTGGAAATTATTAAGTTTGCACCATATCATAATTATCCACATACATATTCTTAAGTTTGAAACAGAAATAATAGAGTCAATAATAGAATCGGATTCATATACTGACTTGAAGGATAGTATAGGGAGAGATCTAGACCGAAAAATGTATCCACCAGGATTAAGTTGGATAAATACATTACTTCTGTAACTATCGAGATAATTGGTAATACACTCTCCTATCCTTCAAAAAGAGGGATTTTTTAATTTAAAGGAGGTGTTTATCATAGAAAAAATCATATTTGCTATTTCAGTTCTAGGAACATGGTTCTTATTTTTAATAGGTGGATGGCAATTGTTACTGACAATACTAGCAGTCTTTATGCTAATTGATATTGCTACTGGTATTATCAATGCACTCATCAAAAGAAAACTTACATCTGAGATCGGCTATAAAGGATTCTTGAAAAAAGCCACCATTATGTTAGTTATTATTCTAGCCAATTGGTTAGATATGTTAACAATCTCAGAAGTTCCTGTGTTCAAGACTATCGCTATCTATTTCTATATTGGAATGGAAGGTTTATCAATTATAGAAAACCTTAATCAAATTGGTGTTCCGATTCCCAGTGCAATTACTAAATATATTGATCAAATAGCAAAGGAAGAAGAGCCACCAAACAAAAAAGAATGATTGCTAAGTCCTTCAACGCTCTGGGTATGTTGACTAATTTTCTATTGTGGTTTAGGAGTGAAAGTGGAACCAAAGTAACTCTACTCAGCTAGCCGTTTTTGGCGGCTGGGTCTATTTGTTTTCTGGTTTATTAGAAATTTACTCAGGTTTAATAGATTCGGCTGAATACCTTACTCTTAATAAGAATAATTGGAGGAACTCCCACTAATCACTTTCTATCGTCTCTTGAAAGTTTATTTATGGACAATCTCCAAAAGAAATGGGGTGAAAGAGTAATGGTTAAAATAGTATTAGACGCAGGACATGGACTAAGTACTCCTGGCAAACGAACACCGAGTGGAGAAAGTGAATGGAGCTTTAATGATAAAGTTGTCCTTGCAGCAATCAATAAACTTCGTGAATACGAGAACGTTGATATTTTGAGAGTTGATGATCCGACAGGTAAAACGGATATATCGTTAAATGATCGTACAAATAAAGCGAATGCTTTTAATGCAGACGTCTATATCGCATGCCATCACAATGCAAATACGGGTACTTGGGGGACGTGGACAGGAATTGAAATATATACGTATGATCATCCACAAGCGAATCCGAAATCAGAAGAGATTGCCAAGGTTATTCATCCATTAGTCGTAAAGGCAGTTGGAATACAAGACCGCGGGTTGAAAAAGCAGAACTTCCATGTTTTACGAGAAACATCTATGCCTGCCATTTTGATTGAGGGAGGCTTTATGGATTCGTATATCGACATTAATGTAATGCGTGATAACTCTAAACTCGAAGCACATGGAGAAGCGATTGCGGCGGGGTTAGTTCAATATTTTGGGTTGAAATTAAAAGTTGCAGTAAAAAACTATTTAAGTATTGGAGATACGGGTAAAGAAGTAAAACAACTTCAAGAAAACCTAATTAAAGTAGGTTTTAAGTTGGATGCAGATTCAAATTTTGGACCTATTACAGAAAATGCGGTAAAGGCATTCAAAACTTCAAATGGACTACTGGTAGATGGTTTATACGGACCGGCCACTAAAACTAAACTGGAGAACGCAGTAAAGCCTAAACCTATCCCTAAAACAACACCGTCAAAAGGAACACTATATACAGTTCAAGTAGGAGTCTTCAGCGACAAAGAACATGCTGAACGTTTAGTAAAAGAACTGAAAAGTATTGGGTATTCTGTTTATATTATTGAATCTTGAATATTTAGCCCAGGCTCACTGAGTGGGGCGAAGTTTTATTTTTATTATTTAGGATTATGTGAAATTATTTTTTATCGAATTACGACACGAATCGACAAAAAGAAGTATAATTCTACATAATATATTAGATGGACTTGGTGAGAGGGGGGGATATTCCGATGTTTGAAACTTTGTTATTGAATATATTATTTTTAATTTTCCCTTTAACTTTAATTGTTATATTTTTTGATAATAGTAGAAAGGCTTTCAACACTTCATTTTTTATTAGTTTCTCTTCAATCTCAATGATTCTGTGTATGGTTTATCCAATACAACTTCAAATTGGTTTTATATTTGATTTACGTTATATTCCATTCATTATATGGGCTCTATATGGCGGTTATATAAAAGTGTTACCGCTGTTCATCATATTAAATGTTTACCGATTTATCATTGGTGGCGATGGTGTTATACAATCTCTGCTTTTCTCAACTGTTATATTGTTGATTATTCCATTTCTACATGGGAAGTTTATTAAGTTCAATTCACATAAACGAATTGCTACTGGGGTCGCTGCAGTTTTATTTACGATGGTTTTATATTTAACGACTCTCAGCACATTTTTTGAAGAACTTACAAATGAATTTTGGGAGCTTTCTTTATATTCAATTACGACTCACGTATTTGTCATTATTTTAAATATGTTGATGATTGAAAAGGTAATCTTGAATATTAAAAATCGAGAAAGTTTTCTTCATATAGAACGAATGCATGTAATGAGTGAACTTTCCGCAAGTGTGTCACATGAAATTAGGAATCCATTGACAGTTACCAATGGATTTTTGCAGCTGTTAAAAAATTCAAAAACGATTTCTGAAGATGAAAAAGTTTATGTTGATTACTCGTTAAAAGAATTAGAGCGTGCTGAAAAAATTGTCAGCGATTTTCTAGCTTATGGGAAACCCCAGTCGGAAAATATGGTTTACTCCAACTTACAAGAAGAGGTAGTGTATGTGAAAAATATTTTAACTCCATACGCTAAGATGAATCTAGTGAATATTGATTGCCATTTCAACAATACATTGCTTATTAAGTATGATAAAAATCAAATGCAACAATGTTTAATCAACTTATTTAAAAATGGCATTGAAGCGATGAAAGGTATGGGGGGTACGCTTTGTATTGATGTATCAGAACAAGAACGTAATATTGTTATATTGATCACAGACGAGGGTATAGGCATGATGAAAGATGAAGTATTACAGTTAGGCAAGCCATATTACTCGACGAAAAAAGAAGGAACAGGCCTTGGTTTGCTCATGGTGTACGGAATGATCAGTAAAGTGAACGGTAGCATTGAAGTAGACAGTAAAAAGGGACTAGGGACGACTTTCACGATTACAATTCCTGTATAACAAAATGAAAAGGATGTGCTCACGCGCGCACCCTTTTTTCATTTTGTGCTACTATATTCTCAAGAGAAAGGCGGAATCCACATTGCGAAAAAAGTACGGAAAGCTTCAAACTAAAGAAAACATCATTGTCTTTCCGGGAATGGTGGACAGGCTGATATCTGAAGGACTGAAACATGCTGAAGATTTTCAATATGATTTAGCAGTGGATTCAATTAGACAAGCGATGGCTTATAGAGAAGCTGATGAACAAACACTTGGCGTATATGCGTATTCATTGTATGAGATTCGAGAATTTCAAGAAGCTCGAGTTATATGCGAAGAATTATTGAAATTAGGCCCTACCTATTACTTCGAAACCATGGAACTGTATGTAACCATTTTAATGGAACTCCGTCAGTTTACTGAAGTTACGGAAATCGTCAATTCATTGCTTGAAGAAGGTATTATCCCTCCTGAGAAAGAGGAGAGTTTTAACCAACTGCTAAAATTAAATGAACGTGTTGCTAAACAAAAAGATGAATTATTGGTAGAAGATATACCGCACAATAATCAAATAGATGCAACTCTTTTTCAGTACGAAACTTTTTCAAACTTTCCGGAAGATAAGCAACAACAACTTTTGGTGGAACTAGACGGAGAAGATTTAACTCCTATTGAAAATGAACTGACCGCAATTATTGAAGATGGATTAATATCGCCGATTACCAAATCTTTTGCCCTACTATTAATGGTTCATAAAGGTATCGAAAGAACTTTGAAAGTAGAAAAGTTCGGTTTCCAAGCGGATATTACTCCAAAAGGTTTACCTGATCCTACACAAACTTCAAAAGTAGAATCTGTTTTAAGTATTACTGGAGAAGAGTTATTACAGAATCCTACCAAACTTGAGATGGTACATGACTTGATTATCCGTCATTCTTTTGCAACCTATCCTTTCGAATGGTTTACCTACGATGAACAAGAAGTATCATTAGCATACATAGATTATGTAGGGGCAATGTTAGGGGAAGATGTACCGTGCGAAGGAGAATTAAACGAGTTAATCCGGAAGATAGACATTCAGTTCGAAATGCGTAGCATGTAAATAAGTTGAAAGTATCGCTAGGTGTGATATACTAGAATGGTTGTCAAAATCATAGATAAGAATGATTATAACAAGTGAATTTAATGATGGAGGTTGAATATATGTCAGTGAAATGGGAAAAACAAGAAGGTAACACAGGCGTTTTAACAGTAGAAGTGGAAGAAGTTAAAGTTAAAGACGGTTTAGACAAAGCTTTCAAAAAGGTTGTAAAAGAAATAAACGTACCAGGTTTCCGTAAAGGGAAAATGCCACGTAAAATGTTCGAACAACGTTTTGGTACTGAATCTTTATACCAAGATGCTTTAGACTTTATCCTTCCTGATGCATACGCAGCAGCAGTAGATGAAGCTGGAATTGATCCTGTTGATCGTCCAGAAATCGACATCGTAAAAATGGAGCAAGGTGAAAACTTGATTTTCACAGCTACAGTAACTGTACGTCCTGAAGTAACTCTTGGAGACTACAAAGGTCTTGAAATTTCTAAACAAGAAACTGACGTGACAGATGAAGAAATCGAAGCGCAACTGAAAGAACAACAAACTCGTTTAGCTGAGTTAGTCGTTAAAGAAGAAGAAGCAATCGTTGAAGGCGATACAGCTGTTATCGATTTCGAAGGATTCTTAGGTGAAGAAGCATTTGAAGGCGGAGCTGGTGAAGACCACTCACTTGAAATTGGTTCTGGTTCATTCATCCCAGGATTCGAAGAACAATTAATCGGTTTAAAAACTGGTGAACAAAAAGATGTAGTTGTAACTTTCCCTGAAGAGTACCATGCAGCTGAACTTGCTGGTAAAGAAGCTACTTTCAAAGTAACAGTGAAAGAAGTAAAAGGAAAAGAACTTCCTGAATTAAATGATGAACTAGCGAAAGAAATCGATAGCGAAGTTGAAGGTATCGATGCACTTCGTACGAAATTGAAAGAAAAAACAACTGAAGACAAGAAAAATGCAGCTGAAACTGCAATTAAAGATGAGCTAGTTGAAAAAGCTGCAGACAATGCAACTATCGACATTCCACAAGCTATGATCGATGCAGAAGTAGACCGTATGTTAAATGACTTCACTCAACGTTTGACTTCACAAGGCATGAATCTTGACCTTTACTACCAATTCTCAGGTCAAGATGAAAAAGCTCTTCGTACTCAAATGCTTGAAGATGCTCAAAAACGTGTGAAAGTTTCTTTAACACTTGAAGCTATCTCTGATGCTGAAGGCATTACTGCTTCAGAAGAAGAAATCAACAGCGAAATCGAAAAAATGTCTGGTCAATTCAACATGACTGCTGATCAAATCCGCACAGCTCTTGGTGGAACTGGTGCATTAGAAAACGATCTTCGTATGCAAAAAACAATTGATTTCTTAGTTGAAAACGCTAAAATCTCAAAATAAATTTTAAGTAAGATCTACTTGGAAACAAGGCACGGACAATAAGCCCGTGTCTTGTTTTCTCTAATACATAGATAACGATTGGTGATTAAACCATAAAGTACATAAGCGACTGAAATTTAATTTGAGTTTTCTTTAAATCTTATTAGTTGATTCTACAATAAGAATCTTGTAAGATTCTGTATTGAATAGGGGTGAATATTTTGTTCAAGTTTAATGACGAAAAAGGGAATTTAAAGTGTTCCTTCTGTGGAAAATCCCAAGAGCAAGTACGTAAACTGGTCGCAGGACCTGGTGTATATATTTGCGACGAATGTATAGAGTTATGTACAGAAATCGTAGAAGAAGAACTCGGTACAGAAGAAGAAACTGAGTTTAAAGAAGTTCCAAAACCGAAAGAAATCCTTTCCATCTTAGATGATTATGTAATCGGACAAGAGAGAGCAAAAAAATCTCTTGCAGTTGCCGTTTACAATCACTACAAACGTATAAATTCAAATAGTAAAATTGATGATGTCGAATTGTCTAAATCAAATATCGTGATTTTGGGTCCAACAGGTAGTGGTAAAACATTACTTGCTCAAACACTTGCACGTATTTTGAATGTTCCTTTTGCTATTGCAGATGCAACGTCTCTTACTGAAGCGGGATATGTTGGGGAAGATGTTGAAAACATCCTTCTTAAATTAATCCAATCGGCAGATTATGATGTAGAAAAAGCTGAAAAAGGCATTATTTACATCGATGAAATCGATAAAGTAGCTCGTAAATCAGAGAATCCATCAATTACTCGTGATGTATCTGGTGAAGGAGTACAACAAGCTCTTCTGAAAATTTTAGAAGGTACTGTTGCAAGCGTTCCTCCTCAAGGTGGACGTAAGCATCCTCATCAAGAATTCATTCAAATCGACACAACGAATATTTTGTTCATCGTTGGTGGAGCATTTGATGGAATCGACCAGATTATTAAACGTCGTTTAGGACAAAAAGTGATTGGCTTTGGTTCAGATCCAAACAAAAAAGATTTAGAAGAATCTTCTTTATTATCACAATTGATTCCTGAAGATTTATTGAAATTCGGATTAATTCCAGAGTTTATTGGCCGTTTACCAGTATTGGCAAGCTTAGAGCAGTTAAGTGAGAATGCTTTAGTTCGAATTTTAACTGAACCTAAAAATGCATTAGTGAAGCAATATCAAAAAATGATTGAATTGGATAATGTGAAATTAACATTTGAAGATGAAGCGTTAGTTGAAATTGCAAAACTAGCAATTATTCGTAAAACGGGTGCACGTGGACTTCGTTCTATTATTGAATCGTTGATGTTAGAAGTTATGTATGAATTGCCTTCACGCGAAGATATTGTTGAATGTGTGATTACAAAAGAAACAGTTACTGACTCTTCACATCCAAAATTAGTATTAGAAGATGGAACTGTATTAAATCAAAACGACGAAAAAACTTCAGCGTAAGTATTGTTGAAATGGAAAAGCTGGCTTCGAACGTGCGTATGCATACGCGCAGCTCGGATGTCAGCTTTTTCTTACATATGTTTGATTTTAGGATTAATCGGACAAAATTGGATTGAGGTGATTTTCCACATGACAAAGAAAAGTGAAGAAAAAATTGTTCCATTATTACCTTTACGCGGTTTATTAGTGTTTCCGACAATGGTGCTACATATTGATGTAGGCCGTGAACGTTCTGTTGCTGCCTTAGAACAAGCTTTGTTGTCAGATAACAAGGTCTTTTTGGCGACTCAAAAAGAAATGAATGTCGAAACTCCAGACGAAGATGATTTATATAGCGTCGGTACATTAGCCAATGTAAATCAAATGATTAAACTGCCGAATGGAACGATTCGTGTATTAGTTGAAGGCCTTGAGCGCGCCACGTGGTCTGGTTATACAGAAGGTGACAAGTACGCGACAGTCAAAACCACTTCTTCAAAAGATGAAATTGAAAAAACTCCTGAACATGAAGCACTCATGAGGTTACTGCTTCAATATTTTGAAAAGTATTCGAAAGTATCGAAAAAAGTAACAACCGAAACGTATGATACAGTTTCAGATATTGAAGAACCTGGTCGCTTAGCGGACATGGTTGCTTCATACTTACCTTTAAAGATGAGTGCCAAGCAAGAAGTATTAGAAATTTTTGACGTGAAGACTCGCTTAGAATGGTTAGTAAATCGCTTGCATAATGAGCAAGAAGTGTTGGATATGGAAAAGAAAATATCTGCACGTGTTAAACAAGCGATGGAGCGTACACAAAAAGAATTTTATTTACGTGAACAAATGAAAGCCATCCAAACCGAACTTGGTGATAGAGAAGGAAAAACTGGCGAAGTTTCAGATCTACGCAAGTTGATTGATAAGTCAGGAATGCCTGAATCTACGATGAAAGTGGCGCTAAAAGAGTTAGACCGCTATGAGAAACTGCCTGCAGCAGCTGCTGAAAGTGGTGTCATTCGTAACTATATCGATTGGCTAGTTGCCCTCCCTTGGACAGAATCAACGGCAGATCATATGGACATTAAACGTGCAGAAACAATTTTAAACCGTGATCATGATGGTCTTGAATCAGTAAAAGAACGAGTACTTGAATACTTAGCCGTGCGTCAATTGACAAACTCGCTTCGTGGTCCGATTCTATGTTTAGCAGGGCCTCCAGGAGTCGGTAAAACATCACTGGCTCGTTCTATTGCAGAGTCGCTTGGACGTAAATTCGTACGTATTTCATTAGGTGGAGTTCGTGATGAATCTGAGATTCGTGGGCACCGTAGAACCTATGTAGGAGCTATGCCTGGGCGCATTATTCAAGGTATGAAAAAAGCGGGGAAAATCAATCCTGTTTTCTTACTTGATGAAATCGATAAAATGTCGAATGATTTCCGTGGAGATCCATCTTCAGCTATGCTTGAAGTATTAGATCCGGAGCAAAACCATAATTTCAGCGACCATTACATCGAAGAAACCTATGACTTATCCAACGTGCTATTTATTGCAACGGCAAACGATTTAAGCACCATTCCCGGACCACTTCGTGACCGAATGGAAATTATTTCGATTGCGGGTTATACCGAAATTGAAAAGCAAATGATTGCAAAAAATCATTTATTGCCTAAGCAATTAAAAGAGCACGGTTTAACAAAATCGATGATGCAACTTCGAGACGATGCAATCCGTGATTTAATTCGTTATTACACACGTGAAGCGGGCGTCCGTAGTTTAGAACGCCAAATTGCATCGATTTGTCGCAAAGTGGCAAAACAAGTGGTTTCAAGTGATAAAAAGCGCATTATAATTAAGGCAGAGTCTCTAGAAGATCTTATCGGGAAACATAAATTCCGTTATGGACAAGCCGAAACCACAAACCAAATTGGTGTCTCTACAGGATTGGCTTATACCTCTGTTGGAGGAGACACGCTTCAAATTGAAGTGTCCTTAACACCTGGTAAAGGTAAGTTGATTTTGACTGGTAAATTAGGCGACGTCATGAAAGAATCTGCACAAACAGCACTTTCATTTGTTCGTTCTAAAACAGAAAGCCTAGGTCTTGATGCTAATTTCCATGAAGTACATGACATTCATATTCACGTACCTGAAGGCGCTGTACCTAAAGATGGACCTTCTGCAGGAATCGCAATTGCGACTGCACTTGTGTCTGCTTTGTCTAAGCGACCAATTCGTCGTGAAGTGGGCATGACCGGTGAAATCACATTACGTGGCCGCGTGTTACCGATCGGCGGTCTTAAAGAAAAATCATTAGGTGCCCATCGTGCCGGCTTGACAACAATTATTGTACCGAAAGAAAATGAACGAGATATAGAAGAAATACCCGAAAGCGTGCGTGATGTCTTAACGTTTAAATTTGTCTCGCATGCTGACGAAGTGCTAGAAATAGCACTAGAAGGAGGCAGTGAGCAATGAAGGTTCATAACGTTGAGTTAGTTATAAGTGCAGTACGTCCAGCGCAATATCCGGAAGATGGTTTTCCGGAGTTTGCTTTGGCTGGTCGTTCTAATGTAGGAAAATCGTCTTTTATTAATAAAATGATAGGCCGCAAGAGTATGGCACGTATTTCGTCAAAACCAGGGAAAACACAAACATTAAACTTCTACAAAATAGAAGAGAAACTTTTTTTCGTTGACGTTCCTGGATACGGTTATGCAAAAGTATCGAAAAGCTCTCGTGAAGCATGGAGTAGAATGATAGAAGAATACGTGACGGGTCGCGATTTACTAAAAGCCGTCATTCAAATTGTGGATTTACGTCATCCACCTTCAGATGATGATTGTATGATGTACGACTTCTTAAAGTACCATCAAATTCCGTGTATCGTAATCGCTACAAAAGCGGATAAGATTCCTAAAGGTAAATGGGAAAAACATAAAAAAATGGTACGTGATGAACTCGATATGGAAGCACATGACACAATGATTGTGTTTTCATCTGAAACTGGACTTGGCTTTGATGCAGCATGGGCAGAAATTGAGCGCCGTATGACACTTGAATAAAATGGACAAACTCTCTTAGAAGCATTTCGCTTTTTAGAGAGTTTTTTTATGGATTTATTCTATTGATTGCCTTCTCGATACGATTGCTGTCTTTCTAAAAG
>NZ_JBFUKT010000069.1:0-15319 GCF_056400705.1 Paenisporosarcina sp. P5_A11 | reverse complement strand
CGCCATTTCATTCTTCTGGGGAATTAATTCAGGTAATCCGGATAGTCCAGAATACAATGTATTTGCAGCGATGCTAGGCACAATCGGTGGTGCTAAAGCATTCTTCCTTATGGTTCCAGTACTCGCCGGATTTATTGCCAGCAGTATAGCGGATCGTCCAGGTTTTGCACCAGGTATGATTGGTGGTTTAATCGCCATTACAGTAACAGGCGTAGAAGGAGCTAGTGGAGGATCTGGTTTTCTAGGCGGGATTATCGCTGGTTTCCTTGCAGGATATGTCACGTTGTTTGTTAAGAAAATGTTCTCGAAATTACCAGAAGCACTTGAAGGTTTGAAACCAGTATTATTTTTCCCGTTATTCAGTATTGCCATTACCGGGATTATCATGATGCTTGTGAATCCACAATTAACGAAAGTGTATACAGGCATATCTTCATTTTTAGAGGGACTAGGTGGAACAAACGCAGTACTCGTAGGATTAATATTAGGTGGAATGATGGCTATCGATATGGGTGGACCCATCAATAAAGCAGCTTACACATTCGGCATTGCGATGCTCGATGCACAAAACTTCACGTATATCGCGACAGTTATGGCAGCGGGGATGGTACCTCCACTTGGAATGGCATTAGCGACGACAATGTTCAAAAATCGTTTCACAAAGCCGGAAAGAGAAGCAGGGAAGACCGCTTATGTCCTAGGGGCATGCTTTATAACAGAAGGAGTTATTCCATTCGCTGCAGCTGATCCAGCACGTGTCATTCCTTCTGCAGTAACTGGGGCAGCTATAGCTGGTGGACTTGTTATGTTGTTCGATATCGGTCTTCGGGCCCCTCACGGCGGAGTTTTCGTGATGGGACTTGTTGATGGAGGCATCGGTAAAGTTATGCTATACGCTCTAGCAATAATTGCAGGTTCGATTGTCACAGCTTTAATGGCTGGATTGCTAAAAAAGAAAATCGCATAATATAGTAGAAAAGCCATCTCTGAAACTCTTAAATGAGTACGAGATGGCTTTTTTTACTTAGTTGAAAATGGTGATTAAATCTTATGTATAAATTTTGGTAAATATAGCACATATCAAGCTTATATACCATATTAACCATGTGCTGATTGGTTAAAAAAGGTATAATTAAGTAGTAATAGAATAGGTACTCAAGGGTGGTTGGCTCACTCCCGATCGAAAGGGGGTGGTGCCATGTCAGTATTTGAAGCATTGATGTTTGCAGTAACGTTCGCAGCATTGATTGTGTCAATTCTGTCTTTTAACCATAAAAAATAACCCATCCTTGAGTTAGCCGCTCAGATGGGTCATTCCTACCATTTAGTAGCCAATCCCCTTGATGGGAACCTGCTATTACGTCGATCGTTGGTGTTAGCGCACCAACGATCTTTTTTAGTTTACGCTTTAATAAGTATTATTATAACATATTGAAAAATACTTACAAATACATTGGCATCTCGATATGGGTACAGTAGAACGTTTTTGAATCTTTAAAAGCTCGCCTCACTTATAGTTGACTTAGTCAACTATATTGAATACACTGTTTATAGAAAAAATATTCAGAATATAAGAGGTGTCTAAAATGGAACAAATTCAACCTATAGAAAAAATCAGGAAATTTAATAGAAATTATGCAAATGTTTTAGGGAAAATCGATCAAGAAATTTATAATCAGCCTTTTCCTCTTACAGAAGCACGTGTTATTACTGAACTGCATTTAAATAATGGCACTACTGCGACGGAAATTAGAGAAAAATTAGGAATAGACCGTGGTTATATGAGCAGGATACTTCAAAAGTTTGAGAATGATAGTATTATTACTAAAAAACGGTCATCAAATGATCAACGTCAGTTTTCACTCCATTTAACAAAGAACGGTGAAGTAATCTATAACGGCTTAGTCGAAAAAGCTAATCATGGTGTAGAGAAAATGATTGAATCTATTTCTAAACCTGATTTGTCCCAACTGATAACATCCATGGAAATTATTGAATCTATTTTTTCTAAGGAATATTCTACTGTTCACTCAGAAGTCTCTATTCGCCCTTTTGAAGCCGGGGACGTTGGGTTTATTGCTCATCTCCATGGGGTTTTATACGATAAAACATATAAGTTTGGACCGATGTTCGAATATTACGTTATGAAAGGCTTAGCAGAGTTTATGATTAATAGAGAGGGAGGAGAGCTGTGGATTGCTGAGGTCAATGGAAAAATCGTTGGTTCAATTGCAATAACTAAATTAAATGATACGGTAGCTCAACTTAGATGGTTTGTTCTTGATGAAATGTACCAGGGTCTAGGTATAGGGAAGAAGCTAATGGAGAGCGCTATCAATTTCTGTCACAATCAAGGATTTGAACATGTGTTCTTATGGACCGTGAGTATTTTGGAAACGGCCCGCTATCTATACAAAAAATACAATTTCACATTGACTGAAGAAAAATCAAATGATGAATGGACTGGAACCGAATTAATAGAAGAAAGATGGGATTTAAATCTTTCTAAAGTTAAAACTTCTATTTAAATTGATTGCTTTTAATAAAAATAAAAGGAAAAAGGAGAGGTTTGTAGCCTCTCCTTTTATTTACATTGCCGTGGATTCTTTTTCGTTCGACGTTAGGCTTACTTCAAAAATATCAATGATTTCAATAAATCTTTCTGCTTCTCTAAATACATGATCAGCCAAGAGTGGGTGGATGTTACTTTTTATACGACATTCTTCGATTAAATCTCGTGCAGTCTTCTTAAAGTTTCTTAAGGAAACAACGGAGACTCTGTTTTGATCAAGGAATTGATCTAATAGTGCAGGCGTTTCCGACTCAGGTCTCATACTATCTAAATCAACAGCCTGGAACAAAAGTTGATCAAAATCGTGACTGAAATCTCGTGCTTGGTCAACTAATTTACGTTCGCTAGGATCTAAAAGATGTCCAATAAACTTAGCATGGTCAGCCATTATTTTTAAGAAAAAGACATTCTCTTTTATAATAGCTTCTGGTAAAGGTTGTAATTTTCCTTCGTTGAGTTCTTTTAATCGATTGGCAAAATAAGCAGCTTCCCTACTCGTATGATCGACCAGTAAAGCGTAATTATTTGAACGAATCTCGCAGCGTAGTATGAGTCCTAACACCTTTCTTTTATAAGCCCATATATTGGCCACTGCTTGGTAGACGTGAACGTTAAAAGCTTCAATTTGACGAGGGTCAGTGTGTACTGTATAGCCGTTTAATTGTTCCTCAATTCTTTCGAATACAACAATAAATGCTTTTGCTTCATCAATTAGTTTTTGCTCATTATAAGTAAATCCAAGACTTAGAAAAAGTGCATGCTCCTTCATTATTCTAGCCCAAAATCGAATTTCATCCAATGACCTAACAACAAACGCATTAGCCATTATTCTCCTCCTTTTTCCAGCACAGTTCATATTATGTGTAATCAAATTAGAAAATGTCTTTTAAAACCCAAAGTAAGTAAAAGGATTATCAGATACTTTTATTAGGAGGGAAATGGAATGGAAATTAGAGAAGCTCTATAAATGACATTCCTGAATTGGTTGGTTTAATGGAACGACTTGGTTATCCGACCTCTGTCGATAAAATGAAAAGTAGAATTAATGCTATTTCATCCAATGCAAGCTATCATACTTTAGTTGTCGATTATAATGGAAGAGTTGTTGGTATGGGAGGATTTTGTACTAATCTTTTTTATGAATATGATGGTTCTTATGTTCGGATTGTAGCCTTTGTGGTAACGGGGAGCACTTGGAGCAGGGATTCTGATTCTTTTATGGCAAGTTCAAACAGGGACCATACTTACTTATTTTGGATTGATTTCAGAAATGAATATACCGTACCTTTCAACAGGTGCTGAACGATTGTTGAATGATGGGAATCCGATCGCCGTCGCTTCGTCTTCCTATTTGGTATTAGGAGGATTAGCGTTCCTGTTTTCTTTTGGTTTTTTCATCTTTGCCAAGTATTTTTGGAAAAAGAGGGTGATAACCAAATCTGGCGAGGTTTTGAGACAAAAGGCTGAGCAAAGATACAAAGCGTTTCGCAAAAATCGAGTAACATTTTTAGCCAAAAAGCAGCAGAAATATAGAGAAACACCTTCAAAGGAAGTTTTTATCGGATACACCGATTTTAAAGAGCGTGTCGCGCTTGAATCTAGAGAGCTAAATTATCACATGCTTGCTACAGGTGGTAGAGGTACAGGGGAAAACCACCCTAATCGCCTCATTAATGGAATCCGCACTGCAGCAAGATAAACCGATATTGCTCCTGCTTTATTAGGGTGTCACTTTGACCGATAATTTGCGTATATTTTAAGTGTTATTTTGCATATCCAACTTTAAAAACCCAGCTACCTTCACATCAGAAGATTAGCTGGGTTTCTTAATTATTTACATCTAATTATTTATAGAACTATTCGGATAAAAATGTCCTGTCCCTTATTATGTCCCTCTTGGTATAGTACTTTTGTTTTATGCAGGTATAGAACCAATAACAGCAAAGTTACATCCTATGTTTAATTTTAAGAAAAGTAGAAATGTGTGATGATAAAGGTTAATTGAGTAATACTTCTGAATATTTAATAGATGTTGAATAAACTTTCAATTGATACCAGATTAGTTGAAAAATTTTTAATAAGCAGATAGACAGATCAGTGTATTAAATGCGAAGTTAAGTCATCAGCACGAAACCTTCACATTTTTACAAATATATTAATCTACTATTTAGTTAGGAAGGGGAGAGGTTTAATGAGGAAAAGGAGAAACAAAAAAATTATTAATGTAATGACCGCAGGCTTGGCTACTGCAGTACTTTTGGCAACAAGTACAGGTAATACTTTTGCGACCAACGTCGAAACTGCGGGCACCCAGGCGTCCCAGCCACAGCAGAACAACACGGTTGTCGATACGCACCCGGTCACCCTCGTCACGGGAGAGGTTGTAAATTTGGACCGTTACGCTAACGGCTTACAAGCGGCGACGGTCGCGCCGTCTCCGGATGGCAGCCAACGGATGTAACCACGTTGAGTGTGGGTGACGAAGTCTACGTCATCCCGGCTAAGGCGCAGCCGTACATCAATATTTTAATGGGGGAGAGGTAAAAGAGAATGAAAAAGAAGTTTATTAAAAAAGCGACAACTCTTGTATTGGGGATAGGTTTGCTTTCTAGCAGTCTATCAAACACAAATCTTATTCAAGTACATGCTGAGGGGACTCTTTTTCAAAGTGAATCTGTATCTAGTACAAAGGCTGAACAAATCTTGGCTTCGCTGACCAAAGAGCAGCGGGACGCAATGACTAAGCTTCAAGCCACGGAAAACTATGGGGTGCAAGGATTTGATGAAGAAGAATTAAAGAGTGATAATGAAATCTCTGTTATTGTCGAGTTTAAGTCCAAGCCTGAGAAAGTTGAGGTACTTGAAGCTGCTATTAAAGGAAAGAAACTGACACCAGAACAAGCGAAAAACAAGATTGACCATGAGCAAGCTACTTTTGAAGATGATTTAAAGAGAATTTTTCCATCCAATCTGGAAAAAAGCAGTGAAAAATCTTATAAAATAACGCGTTCCTTTAAGATAGCCTACAATGGGGTTTCTATGAAACTACCCGCGAACGAAGTAGAGTCGCTACTTCAATCAGATGCTGTAAAAGCTGTTTATAAAAGTGTTACATTTACTATCGATCCTCCAATCCAATCAGATTCTAGTGAAGAAGAAGAATCTACTAAAAGAATAGAGAGTATTCCTTTTCTAGGTGTAGACAAGTTACATAAAGAGGGTGTTACAGGAAAAGGAGTGAAGGTCGGAGTCATTGACACAGGTATCGATTATCACCATCCTGATTTAAAAGATGCTTTTAAGGGTGGATATGATTTTGTAGATAACGATCTTGATCCAATGGAAACCTCATACGACGATTGGAAAAAGTCTGGACTTCCAGAGACTAGTGAAGGTGGTTCACCATATTATACGAGTCATGGTACGCATGTTTCAGGTACGATTGCAGGGCGAGCAAAAAATACGAGCGGTGTAGCTGTAAAAGGAATTGCACCTGAAGCTGAAGTTTATGGATATCGTGTTTTAGGGCCATATGGAACGGGTGGACTGGAAGATATTCTAGCGGGTATAGAAAAAGCAGTTAGCGATGGCATGGATGTTATCAATCTATCATTAGGGATCAACATCAATGATCCGCAGTATCCTACAAGTACAGCTATCAATTATGCGGTTTTAAATGGTGTGACCGCGGTTGTTTCGGCTGGTAACTCTGGACCTTATTCGTATACTCTTGGCTCTCCGGGAGCGGCTGCTTTAGCATTGACGGTTGGAGCAAGCAGTGCACCGATTCCGGTAGCGCAATATACTGGAGTAGTATCTGGTTCTACGACAGAATTTCTTTTAAGCAATCTATACAGTGATTTAGTGACCGATTTGAGTGTTTTTAACAATCATCAATATGAGGTCATTGATTTAGGGGTCGGTTTGGAATCCGATTACGTTGGGAAGGATGTCGCTGGAAAGATCGTTTTCGTGAGTACCGGCGGTATTGGGACTCAAACTAAAACCGTTTATGCCAAGAATCACGGTGCAGCTGCCATCATCGCATATCACAATATCCCAAATAGCGGGACAAACCCTTTCGTAAGAGAGTATCAAAACTTCATTCCTGCTTTTTCCATTAGCTATGAGCAAGGATTGGAGTTAAAAGCACAATTAGCTACAGGCAATACGAAATTGACTTTTAAAAATTTTAAAGAAGAATATACAGAAGGTGATAAGCTTGCTTGGTTCAGCTCTCGCGGGCCATCACGCAAAAATTACGATATGAAGCCAGAAATCACCGCCCCAGGTGTGAATGTTTTATCAAGCATTCCAGCTTATTCGGTTTATCAAAATGATCCATCTAATTATCAATACGCTTATAACCGCATGTCTGGTACATCAATGGCCGCACCTCATGTAACAGGAATTTCTGCTTTATTACTACAGGCAAATCCTGATCTCGAGCCAAGTGATATTAAAACGATTTTGATGAATACAGCTAAACCATTAGCGGACAAATATAGTGTATTTGATGTAGGCGCAGGTCGTGTAGATCCATATCGTGCCGTCCATACAGGAATGGAGCTTCGAGTTCAAGATGAAACTCCAATTCGCTTCAATGAAGAAAACATTGCAATAAAAGACGAGACAGGCGGACTTAGTTTCGGTAATCATTATGCAAACGAAGAAACATTTATTAAAAAGACTGTAAATATTACAAATTTCGAAAAAAATATGAAAAAGTTTGATGTGGATGTCCAATTTCAAACAGATGTAAACGGATCACTCGATGCCAGTTCTAATAAGGTGAAATTAGATATTCCTAAGGTTATTCAAGTTCAATCTTTTAAAACAAAAAAAGTGCCTGTTACAATAACAGTTCCAGCGACTGCCAAGGCGGGCATTTATGAAGGATATCTTATCATTTCAAACCAAAACGACAAAACCGAACAATATCGGATTCCGTTTAGCGTTCGAACAACTGAAGAAGGAATTGAATCTACTTCCCTTTCTTCAAATGCTATTTCACCTTACCATTTACAAGTGAGCCCAATTAGTGCTTCTACTTGGTATGAAAGATTGAATTTCAGATTAAAATCTCCTATGAAATGGCTGGATTTAGTTTTGGTAGATGGAAAAACCGGAAATGATATTGGATTTATAGAGACGATTTATACAGATGGTTTATATGATAGTACGAATTATTATGTTGAAAGGATGTTTAATGGTAAATACTATGCGTTTACTGGAAATCCAGAAAAGCCAATCTCCGCTCAACAGAGTTATGTAAAACCTGGATATTACCAGATTAAAGTTATTGGTACAAGTGAACGTGATCATATTTTTACGATGAATAATGATATATATGTTGACCCTAACAGCCCAACGATGACAACAACTTTAGATGGAAATGAATCACCTGTCTATGAATATCAGCCGGGACAAAAAACAGTTCCTCTTCAAATTAAAGTTACAGATGAAGAAGTGGAAAAGATGGTGGCATCCGGAATGAATGTCGATCAGTCTATCAACTCTCTCAAGTATTCTATTAATGGAAGCTCTAAGCCTGTCCTTCCTGTCGGGATAGACGGGATGGTGAATTTTGACTTTCCGATAAATGAAACCAACCCATTTAATCGCTTTACATTAAATGGACAAGATGGCGCGAAAAATCCGACTCCAAAGAAAAATTACTACTTTGTTAAAGCGGGTACACCGTACGGATATATGAAGACTGACAAAACAAACGTAAAAATGGGAGAAACGGTATCTGCTACCCTCATTTTAAATAACGTAGATAAGTTAAAAACCGCAGAGTGGACTCTTACTAACATCGGCCAAAGCTTTGAGATTGTAGATGTAAAGGCGAATGATGCACTTGCGAATTACGGTGCATCCGAGGTGAATGTTGAAACGACAGGCAACACTTCAAAAGTGAAGCTGACTATGGATGGAACAAAAACGGTGAGCGGAAATATTCCTGCAATCAATCTAACATTGAAAGTGAAGGATACAGCATTTGCAGTAAGTGCAGCCGTAAATCCGACCGTTGCTTATACGAATGATCTGGGTAATCGTATGTCCGTCTCTTCTGCGGGAATGGAATGGCAACTACAGTCAACCTTCTCGGATGTAACTGGCACATTAAGAGGATCTGCCGTGCCATTAAAAGATTGGACAAAACTTGGTGCATCTATTCGATTAATCGATGCGAACGGCACTGTGTTTGATGGCACATCGACAATTGGTAAAACTGGAGATTACCGCATTTCCAAACTTCCAATTACTGACAAACTATTCACTTGGGAAATGAAATTGCCAGGACATTTTATGATGAAACGACAAATTCAAATTGGGGTCAAGAAGAATGGAATCATTTTGGGACAGTTTCTTCAATACTATAGTGGTATGGGAGCAGTCTTTCATGAGTATGCTGTTGCTGGCGATGTGAATCAAGATAATGTGATTGATATCCAGGATGCACTAGCCATCCAACAGGCTTGGAATACAAATAACAGAGCTGCGGATATTAACTTTGACGGAATTGTGGATGCAAATGATATGTATTGGGTTGAAAGAAACTATCTAAAACAAAACCAAGAAGCTGACAATCCACCGGTACCTATCCAACAAGTTGACGGAAAAACACTGCAAGATATTTTAAAAGAATTGCAAATCTCAGCCTAGCATTTAAATTCTCTAATAAGTCAAATGTGTGTGTCTCATGCTGGTTTAAGTAAGACACCATTACCTTTATATAACGAAAAAGACGCTATTCTTTCTAAAATAATTGGAAAGAATAGCGTTTTATATTTTACGCACATTACAAAAAAGAAACTGCCAAGCGTGTTCATTACACGTGCTTTGTCGATGAACGAGGGCGCGTGATTGAAAAAGCCTTTGCGGTACATCAATTAAAAGAAAGCTTTGAACGTTTGTATGAAAAGATCCGTCAAACGATGAAGGAAGCTAAGAAAACAGATGTTATCGTCGGAATTGAGCCGACGGGCCACTACTGGATGAACTTGGCTTATTTCTTATCACTATGGCATTCCACTCGGCATGGTGAATCCAATGCACGTCAAACGTTCGAAGGAACTGGACGATAATTTATCGACAAAGAAGCAAGAAAGGCGCCCTTCTTATTTCTCACCTTATTGGATAACAGAAATTAAAAATAAACGAGCAATTATCTGGAATATAATTGCAGCCAGTATTCTTTAAACGATCTTCTACAATCGGGCGCTTTTCCGGAACATGGAAAGCGTCATTTTTAATGGAATATAGGATTGAGTTAAATAAAAAGTTTTGTAATAATTGTAATTTAGCAAGCGTGGCAGGATGGTTGTAGAAGCTTTTATAATATAACTGAGAGTTTAAGTAAATACTTTGTGGGGTTTCGTTGAAAAAAGGACCAGTAATTGCTGGATTTGAGCCATGAAATTGTTTCTTCAAAACGGTATAAGTGAATATATAACAAGAAATTTAGAAATCTTCGTCTACAATTAGTATGAGTTTGTCGATTCGAAAAAAACACAACAAATTCATTTGAAGTTTTACTAACATGGCAATACTAAATTTTGAGAATGGAGAGGATATCACTGTGAAAATAAATCAATTAATTGCGAACAATATTAACAAATTAGATGCAGTACTACCAGTAGATAAATCGTTAGGAATTGCTGGTCTTTCTGGATCTGGTAAAACAACTTTTTGTCAAACAATTGGTGAAGAATCCAAGAAGCGTCTCGTTTCCTTATTGCCAAAGGCTGAATATCAGTATTTATTTTCCAATATTATGGAAACCAATTTCAGTGCCATCAAGATGGAAGAAATGCCTTTAGTACTTTTTCTCGGAAAATCATCCATTTCTTCCAATCCACGTTCGACAATTGGCACACATACTGGCGTTTTTAAAGAGATTCGTGTTACTCTTGCTGAAAAATTTAACCTTTCTCCAGAAGTTTTTTCATTTAATAATGCATTAGGCTGGTGTCCTGAGTGTAAAGGGCTCGGTACTACCAAAAATGTCGAATGTAAAAAGTGTGAGGACAGGCGCTATAATCCAGAAGTTGAGCAATATAAGATAGAATTATTGGATCAACCACATAGTATTTCCGATATCAACAACTTAAACATTGAATCGATTCTGTCCCTTAGAGAAGAATTACATATTGGTGAAGCGAAACAACATATTCTTAAAAATATTATCAATATGAATATTGGTTACTTAACATTAAATCGCATTATGGGTACATTGTCAGGTGGAGAATTAACACGACTTTACTTGGCAGAATTCATGGCAACAAGTGAAAATACCGTTATTATTATTGATGAAATCTCCGTGGGTCTCGATCACCAAACACTATTGAAAATTTTAGAAGAGATTAAACAATTGGGGTATAAGAATCAAATTTGGATCATTGACCATTCTGACACGGTGCTTAACACAGCGGAAGAGCAATTGTTCTTTGGACCTGGTAGTGGTAAATACGGTGGGAAAATTGTTGAAGAATCCCCACGTCCAAAACCAATCACTTGGGAACGAAATCAGGCAATACCAACAGAATACTATCAATTTCATGATCTTTACCGTCGTAATATTCAAATGGCTGAAATTCAGATTCCCAAAAATAGAATTGTCACTTTTACGGGGGAGTCTGGATGTGGTAAATCTACACTTGTCAATGAGTGTATGGCCAAAGATTTTCTGAAGCGATATGCAAAAGATAAACTAGTAATGGTTGGTCAAGATCGAAACCAATCGATTACTAGTCGGTCAACAGTTGCGACGTTTCTTGATATTAAAAAGAAACTCACAAAATATAAAGAAGATATTGATGATATTTTTCAGCGCTCGATTGAAGATATTATTGATGAACTGCCAAAGGAAGACATCGTTCATAAACGCTTAAGCTTATTGATCAAACTTGGACTTGGATATTTGACGTTGGAAAGAAAAACACAGTCTTTATCGACTGGTGAATTTCAATGTGTCCATTTAGTTTCTGAACTGTTTGCCAACTCAAGAAACCCACATACGCTTTTTATTTTTGACGAGCCTTCAAAAGGTTTATCACAAAATATTTTAAATCAATTCATTGATAGTGTCAGGGTCATTCTGCAGGATGAATCTGTCTCAATGATAATGATTGAACATAATTCTTATATGCTAGAAAACTCTGATTTTATCGTTGATTTTGGTAAAAGACAGCTTGCACCTGTTCAACACCTTGATGTTGTCAGTCATGATGATTATTACCGTCAACAAAACAGTACGGATAGAGTTGCTCCATTGCAAATTTCTTCAACTATCAATCAACAAAATGGAATTAACTATTTAAAAGAAAATCAGATTGCTTATTTTAAAAATGCAGAAAACGTCTATAAGGGCGGCATCTTAAAAAGCTTATCATCAATGGCTCGTTTGATTTATGGTGAATATGAATCTGAAACAATTGCACCCGTCATCGCCATTGATCTGGAACGTCACTTGTATAGTCAATATAGTTTTCTCTATGAAATGGGTGGATTGATCAACCATATTATTGCGGCGCATCCAACCAATAAAGATACGAGTAGCTTCGATTTCTATTATCAAGACAATCATTGTCCAAGCTGCTCGGGCCGCCGGGTGATTGAAAAATTTGATTTTGATGTTGTTATTCAGGACAAGACCGCACCATTCTGGGATGGCCTATTGCATCCAGACGTGATGGAGGTTTTAAAATACTATCAATATCCAAAATTGCAATTCATCTTTGATGAGATTAAGAATGAGCTCGGTCAGGATATAAGCAAAAATTATAACGAGATGACAGAAGCAGAAAAGCATACCTTTTTATATGGGTATTGGGAAAAGTCATTCTATGATAAAGCAGGCAAGGCATCGAGGACTTGGGAAGGCTTTAATCTCATCATTGGGCGCTATATGTTTATATCGAAATCGATTATTAAAGAGCGTATAAAAGAATCCAAAGAAATGATTACCTGTCCAATCTGTCAAGGAACCGTGCTAAATCATCATAAAAAGCTAAAATTTGGCGACACGGATATTCGTGAGGTTATTCAACAGCCTCTTGATCAAGTGATGAAAACTGTTGGGAATTTACAGGTACTAGAAAAAATGAAAGCTATTGTCGGCGGCAATATGGCTTTGACGGAAGATGTCTCTCTGTTGCCTAGGGAAACACAAGTCTCTCTGAAAATGCTTGAACTAGAGCTGGCAAGCTTTGCCCGCTATGAAATCGTTTTACAAAATGCCCTGCCATTCTGGGACAGTATTAGCGGCAATATCGAAGCGATCAGCATTAATAATCGGATTACCATCTGTGATTTTGCCAATATCACAGAAACGAGAGAAACCATCATTGATAAGTATTTCACCAATGGAAAATACAAAAAACTGACGTATGTCTATGAAGCGTTAGGTTACAAAAAAATTGTCACCCTAATTAATAAGATTAAAGCAAGTCACCCATGCCCATTCTGTAAAGGAAAAAAAGTAATATCGGAAGATGGGCTCCATGATGGCGTTTATAAATTATCGGTACCATGTGTTAGTTGTTATACAAGTGGCATCAATGATGAAGGGCGTAAGGAAATCGTCGAGGGCATAGACGTGCAAACATGGCTAACTGGTAAAGTAAGTGATGTTGTTACTGAAAGCTTAAATCTTGAGCCTGTTGCAGATCTTCTAATTTTCAAGCGTATTCGTGAGTTGAATAAACAAGAAATGATGGTGATTTACCAATTCCTTGAGCAAAATAATTAAACTAGAATTATTAATACAAGCGATATTTTAATACAGAGTTAGATGTCAGTCAGCTGAAGAATACTCATTTGCAATCGGAATAGATTGTCTAAAGAAAGAGCTCAATTATCTTTATTTAAACCTGAAAATTATGACCTATATTTTTCGGAAAATATAATAACAAAAATGTCTGCAAATAGAGGGCACTGCAAAACGAATACAGAAATTAGGGGAAAGCGCTAGATTCGCTTTTCCCTTTTTCGTTATAATAAATAAAAAGCTCTGAAAGTGTGTGTTAATCATGTTAAATCAATCAAAACAAACTACTTTATCTTTCCACACAGAACTTTACGACATCATTGTTCCAAAAAATCATCAGCTACGTCAAATCCACGAAATCATAGATTTTAGTTTTGTCCATGACATTGTCAAAAGTTCATATTGCGAATTCTATGGTCGCCCTGCGAATGAACCTGAGTTATTATTCCGCCTGCTTTTTCTTCAGACATTATCCAATCTTTCTGATGAACGAATCATTAAAGAAGCACAGGTGAATATGGCTTACAAGTGGTTTTTAGGATTGAATCCGGAGGATTCCTTACCAGACTCATCTCAATTAAGCCGTTTCCGAAAGTACATGGCAGCTCAAGGTATCGATAAAAATAAAGTATCCAAAAAGTATTCACAAAAAAATTATGAACAAGGTAGATGGTCAATTGATTATGAATTTGATGAACTAAATCGAATGATAGAATCCTCTTATTGATTCGTTATAGAGGTATTCCAATTGAAATTATTAAAAAGGACGTGAAATATCCAGCGCTTGACAAAGATGGTGGTTGGACTGCATTTGATGAAAACGGAAATATCTTTTTAAAATAATTAGTGTTTTCAAAAATGAATTTTAAAAATACCTAATCTTGTTCAACTAACGGGTGCTTTAGTTGAAGAAGAAGTAAAGGAATTTTTCTTATTGAACTAACGAGGGAGGTTAGTTCAATAAGAATATAACAAATCGATGTTAGATTGGAGACATATATGCGTAATAAGAAGGTAAGAGGACTACGACGAAAAACAAAGGATATGATAACGCGAATTGAGGAAGAAACAAATGAGTTTCCTTCCGATTTTTATAACGGATACTGGCATCTTCATTTACCAGTAGCTCAAAGTTTTATTGATTCTGAGAAGACTCCTTTTGGAATTAAACGATTATGTGTTCAAACTCTTCTAAAGGCTGCAAAACATTTGATTGGAATTAAACCATATACTAATGAAAAGTACCGAGTGGTTGTTTCAATTGATACTTCCAAACTGTTTAATGCTCAAGTCATTGTATTTCATGGAGATACTCACTTTGAAGGTTTTTTTGATAGAAATAATGAATTTCAAAAGTGGATTCCTTTAACTGAAGAAAGAGACTTTGAAAGAGAATGGAAGTTGAACATCCCCCCAATTATAATCGTAAAAGGGATTAGAGAAGAAATTGCTGATGAGGATGGAGAATATAAGAGAGACATTTGGTTTGTTGGAGAATTGGAGTAGGTTGAAAAATTATTGTTCTTTAACTAACGGGGCAGTTTAGTTGAAGAAGAAGATGAACATTGAATTTGAATATTTATGGAATTGGAGATATTGCAGGTATGGAAAACTCAAAAAAACTTGTCTATCCATCATTTATTAAACAACACGAAGAAGGGGATTTTGGTGTTTATTTTCCTACTCTATTTCCTGAAGATGGATGGGAATATCCATTAGCAGGGGGAGCAACCAGAAGTGAAGCGATAAAAAGCGCCCAAAAGGAACTTGCCTTTTCTTTAGCTGGAATTTTGTACGATAATGAAGACCTTCCTAGATCTATCCCCATTCAAAGCGAGCACCTATCAGAAGGCATGGAAATAAATGATATAGAAATCACCATTAGTCTATATTCTGAAGAAATAAAGGAACATTTAAAAAGGCGCCATTGGCATATTAGCTATTACCTTGAAGACAATGAAGATGAGGTT
>NZ_JBFUKT010000068.1:0-15426 GCF_056400705.1 Paenisporosarcina sp. P5_A11 | reverse complement strand
AATCATACCTTAATGGAGGTAGAAAAGTGCATGAAAACGTAGCGATTTTTTTAAAGAAATGGATACCAGTAGCTATTATTCTTATTTTAACATGGCTGATTTATCCGGTTACTATCGCCATACTAATTGCATATTTTTTGCATCCCATTGTGTATTGGATACATAAAACTACCCGATTACCTAGATGGTTATCCGTTTTGGTCTTTGAAATCGCCTTATTAGCATCCATCATTTTTGGTGCCACATTGGTTGTAAAAGAACTTTTTGAATTAATATATCCATTGCGTTTTCATTTAGAAGAATTGCAAGTACTTCTTCAAACAAATAGGGTGAATTGGCAATCCGTTATTGAAGCTTTATCGATGGTTAGTGAAAGCGTTCTTAAAAAAATCACTTTATTTATCCAACACCTTCCAGCACAATTCGTCGAGACCTTCGTATTTTTAGTTGCCCTTTTTTTCGCATTGCAAGAGTCATTGAAGTCCCGTACCTGGTTCTTCATCTATTTACCGAGTACTACGCGCAAAACCATAAAGCCATTATTTTCGAAAGCAATGGATCTTTTTGAGAAGTTTACAAAAGTAGAAGTTTTGTTGTTTTTGATGACATTCTTGCAACTTTGCATAGGGTTCAAAGCTCTTCACTTTTCTTCTCCTTTGGGACTTGCGTTTTTGATATCTTTTGCTGATGCCTTGCCGTTTTTAGGGACAGGCATCGTTTTAATCCCGATGGCAGCTTTTTTCGTGTTAACGAAGCAAACAACCCTCGGGATTATTATTCTTCTTCTGTATGCATTTATATTATTAACTAGACAATTATTAGAGTCATTTTTATGGGCGAATACTATGCATATTCGTGCGGTTCATGTATTTTTCATTAGCGCATGTTCTTTACTACTGTTTGGTGTTCCAGGCATATTACTTAGTCCATTTTTATTACTGGCAGCAGTCCACTTTAGTCAACATAAATGGTTTACATCACAATGATTTGACCATTTTTCATTTTTAAACGAATCCACTTATAGACCAGGGGCTTAAACAGTTGTCTTGTAGGTGAAAACAAAAATAAGAAACCAAATAAATCTGTAATAAAACCGGGTGATAGCAACAACAGGCCACCAGCAAATATAAATACTGCGTTGACCATGGCATCCCCTGGAGCTTGGAAATTTTTCATCTGAATTTGGACATCACGTATCGCTTTTAACCCTTGTTTTTTTGCTAAATAAGCGCCTAATATTCCTGTTCCAAGGATGATAATGATGGTCGGTAGTAAGCCAAATGTATTTCCAGACCATAGTAAGATACCTATTTCGAGCACAGGAACAACGATAAAGATCAATGCTAACCATTTCATTTCCGACATCTCCTATAAAAATGGCCTCAACAATACTGCGTTGAGGCATTTTGTATTTAACCGTATTTAAAAGTGGAGCATAATTAGAAAAGCTTTTTATAATACGCTTGCATGTCCTTGATAAATTACTCCAGATTCAGCATCCATTGTTACATCTTGACCATTTTTTATTAATATTGTCGCATTTTTCACGCCTACTATTACTGGTATACCAAGACTTAATCCTACTACAGCAGCGTGACTAGTTAGCCCGCCTTCTTCAGTGATAAGTCCAGCACATTTTTCAATGGCAGGCATCATTTCACGGTCAGAACCAATCGTTACGATAATTGATCCGGTTGTATCGATATTTTTCAATTGTTCCGCATTGTTTGCAACAACAGTTTGTCCAAAAGCAACCATTTTACCGATACCTTGCCCTTTAGCTGCAATATCACCAATCATGTGAACTTTCATTAAGTTTGTTGTACCTGCTTCACCTACTGGCACACCCGCAGTAATAATGACTAAATCACCATGTTTGACATAGTTATGTTTTAAACTTTCTTCAACTGAAAGCTCTAATATTTCGTCAGTTGAACCTACTTTAGTGCCCACAATCGGGTACACACCCCAAACTAATGTTAGTTTGCGAGATGGTCTTTCAGTAGATGTGACAGCAATGATTGGAGAACCTTGTCGATATTTCGAAATCATTTTAGCTGTATGACCACTTTCAGTTGGTGCAATAATTGCTTTAGCTTTTAGATTTATAGACGTATGTGCGACTGCTTGTCCGATCGCATCTGTCATCGTTACTTCTTTAATCTTACTCTTTGCGGAAACAATAGCTCGATAGTCAAGTGCATCTTCTGTACGAATTGCAATTTTAACCATCGTCGTTACAGATTCAATTGGATACATGCCTGCTGCAGTTTCACCAGATAACATAATAGCATCTGTTCCATCAAAGATTGCATTCGCAACATCACTCGCTTCCGCACGTGTAGGACGTGGATTGCGTTGCATAGAATCTAACATTTGTGTCGCAGTAATCACTGGTTTCCCAGCGTCATTACATTTACTAATTAAACTTTTTTGAACTAATGGTACTTCTTCAGCTGGAATTTCTACCCCTAAGTCTCCTCGTGCTACCATTAAACCGTCGGACACCATGATAATAGAATCTATGTTATCGACACCTTCTTGGTTCTCGATTTTCGGGATAATTTGAATATGTCCGCCATTATTATTTTCAAGTAATTCACGTATTTCCATTACATCTTTTGCACGACGAACAAATGATGCAGCTACAAAATCAACATCTTGCTCAATGCCAAATAAAATATCTTGTGCATCTTTTTCAGTAATACCTGGGAGTTGTACAGAAACACCTGGTACATTAACCCCTTTTTTATTTTTTAATGTGCCAGCATTGTAGACAACAGTATGAATTAAACCTGCTTCATGATCTACACTAGAAACACGAAGTTCAATTAATCCATCATCTAATAAAATGACAGACCCTTCTTGAACGTCTTCAATTAATTGACCGTATGAAATAGAGAACATCTCATTGGTCCCCAAAACTTCCGTCATAGAAATAGCTAAAGATTGTCCAGATTCTAACTCTATAGCATCATTTTCCATTTGGTGAGTACGAATTTCTGGACCTTTAGTATCTAAAAGAATACCGACGATTTTTCCGGTTTTTTTAGAAGCTTCACGTATCCGTTTAATTCGTTCCCCATGTTCTTCATGGTTTCCGTGGGAAAAGTTTAAGCGCGCAACATTCATTCCTGATTCGATTAATTGTTCTAGCATTTCTGGTGATTCACTTGCTGGGCCAATTGTACATACGATTTTTGTTTTTCTCATTTTTATATCCTCTCCAACATTAGATGGCTAATTCTTTTGATAGTTTATACATAGTTAAATCCGCTTTATGCTTCCCTTCGAAAGCCTCTGTCATTGAATAGTCTACCACTTGATGATTACGCATGCCAATCGCAAGTCCTCCATGACCTTCCATTAACATCTCAACTGCTCGAGCACCAAATAGGCTAGCCAATACACGGTCGCGGCCTGTTGGCGAACCACCGCGTTGGACATGTCCCAGTACGGAAACTACAGAATCTATATTAGCATGTTCTTTTAGTAGTTTTGAGAATGCATTAGCATTCATCACGCCTTCAGACACGATAATAATGCTATGTTTCTTCCCACGCTCATGTCCACTGCGAAGTCGGGTTAATATATCTGGCAAATCGTACGGTTCTTCAGGAATGACAATTGTTTCTGCTCCACCTGCTAAACCCGCCCACAAAGCCAAATCGCCAGCATCGCGTCCCATTACTTCGATGATAAATGTTCGTTCATGAGAAGTAGCTGTGTCCCGAATTTTATCTATTGCATCAATAACCGTATTAAGTGCTGTATCAAACCCAATTGTGAAATCAGTTCCTGGAATATCATTATCAATTGTTCCTGGTACACCAATGCATGGAAAACCTTTTGCCGTTAAAGCCATAGCCCCACGGTAAGATCCATCTCCACCAATCACTACTAAACCTTCAATCCCATGCTTTTTCATTTGAGCAATGGCTTTTAGTTGACCTTCTTCCGTCTTAAACTCAAGACATCTAGCTGAATGCAACTTGGTACCACCTCGTTGAATAATATCTCCTACAGAACCTAAATCGAGCTGTTCAATTTTTCCATCTATCAGACCTTGGTAGCCATTATAAACACCCATAACTTCTAGGTCGTGATAAATCGCTTTTCTGACTACTGCACGCAAGGCTGCATTCATACCTGGTGCATCTCCACCACTCGTTAAAACACCTATTTTTTTCAATTGAGTGTCCCTCCTTAGCCTAATCCTATATTCACATTAACACTTTTGAATACTCATTGTTAGTAAAAAAAAAAGGATGCGACTTTCGCATCCTCATTCTGTGAATTCACCTATTGCTCTAAATTTTTCATATCGATCATCAACTAATTCATCTTCACTTAGTTTGCTAAGAGTTGCAATTGAGCGCTCCAATGCTTCTTTTAAATAGATTGCTTGTTGTTTAGAATCTCGATGAGCTCCACCAATTGCTTCTTGTATGACTTCATCGACGATGCCCATTTGTTTTAAATCAGGTGCTGTGATTTTCATGGCTTCAGCTGCTTGTTTAGCAAGTGCTGGATTTTTCCATAATATCGATGCAGCCCCTTCAGGTGAAATTACAGAGTACGTGGAGTTCTCTAACATATGGATATGGTTAGCCACACCAAGTGCCAATGCTCCACCACTTCCACCTTCTCCAATAACCACACTAATAACAGGTACTTTTAGTCCAGCCATCTCAAAAAGATTACGGGCAATTGCTTCACTTTGTCCGCGCTCTTCTGCAGCTTTACCAGGATATGCACCTTTCGTATCGATAAAACAAATAATAGGGCGACCAAATTTTTCGGCTTGTTTCATCAATCTTAGTGCTTTTCGATATCCTTCAGGATGGGGCATACCGAAATTGCGTCGAATGTTTTCTTTCGTATCTTTTCCTCGTTGATGACCGATAATCGTAATCGGTAATCCATTAAATGCTGCGATTCCACCAACAATTGCTTCGTCATCCCCATAAGATCGATCCCCGTGAAGTTCAATGAAATCAGTGAACATTTCACGAATGTAGTCAAGTGTAGTGGGACGTTCTGGATGTCTCGCCACTTGAACACGATCCCAAGGTTGCATATTGATATATATATCATTTTCTAGTTTTTCAAGTCGATTTTCTAGATGTTGAATTTCAGTCGATAAATCAACCTCTGCGTTTGAAGTGAAATCTCTTAACTCACTAATTTTATCGCGTAGTTGAACGACTGGCTCTTCAAAAGGAAGTGTTTTAACCATTGATATGAGCCCCTTTCGAATGAAGTTTCACAAGAGTCGAGAGTGATTCTTTCATTTTAGAACGATGAACGACTGCATCAAGTTGACCATGAGCTAACAAAAACTCAGCCGTTTGAAAATCTTCTGGAAGTTTTTCACGAACAGTCTGTTCAATGACCCGACGACCAGCAAAGCCAATTAATGCTTTAGGTTCAGCTAAGTTGATATCGCCTAAAGAAGCAAAACTTGCAGACACTCCACCAGTTGTCGGATGCGTCAATATAGAAACAAACAGATTCCCTTTTTCACTATGACGCTTAAGTGCCACACTCGTTTTCGCCATTTGCATTAACGATAGAACACCTTCCTGCATTCGAGCTCCACCACTAGCTGTGAAGATAATAAAAGGTACACCTTGTTTCGTTGCTTCTTCAACAGCACGTGTAATCTTTTCACCAACAACCGAACCCATAGACCCCATGCGAAAGTGGGAATCCATGATTGCCACTACAACTTTACGTCCATCAAGTAATCCACTGCCAGTTAGTACCGCTTCGTTTAACCCTGTTTTTTCACTATCTAATTTAATTTTATCTGTGTACMCAGGAAAATTAAGTGGATTAACGGTCTGCAAATGATCGTCCAAAGAAGCAAACGTTCCTTCATCTAAGAATATCGCCACTCGCTCATTAGCTGTCATTTTAAAATGATGATCGCAACCTGGACAAACTTTTTTATTTTCCTTTAAATCTTTTGTTAAACCGATATGTTTACACTCTGGACATTTTGTCATGATGCCTTCAGGAACATCCGTTTTCGATAAATTGTTAGGTATCGTCACATATTTGCTTTTACGGTTTCTTGAAAATATATCTCGAATCATATAATCTCTCTCCCTTGTGATAACCAAGTTATCCACCCCCTATATGAGTGAATTGCGTGTTCAATTTCTCCTGAGATAATAGCATTTAAGAGTTGTTGAATATGTTGGTTTTCGTCTTTTTCTGAATGACCTTGAAAAGGCTCATCTCCGTATTGCTTCAATAAAAACCACATTTTTAATGATAATCGATTATTGGTAGAGATGAGGATTTCGCGAATCAGATCTTCTCTCACTATGCTCTCATCCTCTTGCAATTGCATTAGTAAACTACTCCATACAGGTAGTTGATTTAATGTTGGTGTTCCTGCAACAATTCGGATGGCTTCTTTTTCGTGTATTTCACGTGTTACATGAATATCTCCAACTGTTTTCGTGTCTTGTAAGATAAATGTCGATAAAACTTCAACTAATTTATGGTTACGAAAATCCGTTAAAAACGTTCCTTCGCCACGTTTCGTTTCAATTAAGCCTAACAGCTCTAAACTGCGTAGTGCTTCTCTAACGGTCGATCTTCCTACTTGGAGTCGCTCCGCTAATTCACGTTCAGATGGTATTTTTCCACCCGGTCGAATATTTTCTTTTTCAATAAGAAGACGAAGTTCACGAACGATCTGTAAATACATTTTTGTCGTTTGTTTGGTCATTTCCGTTCCTCAGACTTMCATTTTTTTCAAAGTGGTCTGACCACTCAATGAACCTATCATACAAAAAAATCGTTTGTCATGCAATGGAAAATTAAAAAACAACCCAACAAAAATTAGTTGGGTTGTTTTTTCGACATTGCACGCATATTTTTGACAATGATTTGTGGCTTACCTTGTCTCCACTCAACTATGCCTTCAACTGAGATTACATTTTGTTCTTTAATTAATAGATTGTGATGAGCATAGTCCTTTGGAAACAATGTACACGAAACATCAGAAGTTTCATCCTGGACAGTAACAAATGCCATCGCCTCTCCTTTTTTCGTCCGAATTCTTCGAATCTCTTCAATCATGCCAATAATGACAACTGACCGTCCATTTTGTTCAGCTTTAACATCTTGAATAGCTGTACCTTGGAAATGCAATTCCTTTTTCAGACGCTCTACGGGATGATTTGACATATACAACCCTAAAATTTCTCGTTCAAATTGGAGCTTTATCATCTCAGGCATCTCGGTATTTTTTACATACTTCGGCTTGCCAAAAGATATAACATCTCCATCGAATAAGTCGTTCTCTACATTGGGACGGACGAGTTCTGCGTACTTTACTGCTGCATCAAGAGTTGCTAGTAAAGTGGATCTATCTTGTCCAAAACCATCGAGTGCCCCGGCTTTTATTAAAGGTTCAATTTGCTTTCGAGAAAATTGCTCCGCAGATAAACTCGCTGCTAACTCAAAAATATCTTGCCATATTGGTTTTTGGTATTTACGGTTTTCCATTAAGGTTCTTAAAAACACATTAGAAACACCCTTAATAGCCGATAACCCAAAGCGGATCGCGCCGTTTTCTACACGAAATGATAAACCACTTTTGTGTATTGAAGGGGGCAAAAGTGCAATATTATGATGTTTAACTTCTTGTATTAAGCGCATGATTTTTTCCTGATTACCTGTTGCAGAAGTTAGCAACGATGCATAAAAATAGGCAGGGTACTGAACTTTTAAGTATGCCATTTGATATGTAATTAAGCTGTATGCAACTGCATGGCTTTTCGGAAAACCATAATCAGCAAATCTAACAATTAAATCGTATACTTCATTTGCTTCCTGCTTCGAAAATTGATTTTGTTGAGCACTTTCAACAAAGTGTTGGCGCTGCTCATCGAGAACTTGTCGATTTTTTTTACTGACCGCGCGTCTTAAAATATCTGACTCACCAAAAGAAAAACCAGCCATTTTCGATGAAATTTGCATGATTTGTTCTTGGTAAACAATTACGCCGTACGTCTCTTTTAAGATAGGTTCAAGCATCGGATGAACATATACCGTTTTTTCTTCACGATGTTTTCGGCGTTTATATGTTGGTATATTGTCCATCGGGCCGGGTCGATACAAAGCATTCACTGCCACGATATCCAGAAAATGAGATGGTTTAATATCACGTAATGCTTGTCTCATACCGTCTGATTCTAATTGGAAGACTCCTGTAGTGTCGCCTTGTTGAAGAAGTTTGAATGTCTCTTCATTATGTAGAGGAATTTTCTCGAACTCTAACCATTTATTTTGATCAAACCAAATCATCGTGCGAATTCTTTCAAGAATAGTTAAGTTTCGCAATCCTAGAAAATCCATTTTCAGCAAACCGCTCTGCTCAACTTCTTTCATTGGCCACTGGGTTAAATACATACCATCTTGTCCTTCTTCGATTGGTAATAAGTCCACTAATGGAACAGGTGATAAAACGACCCCTGCGGCATGTGTCGAGGCATTCCTAGGTAATCCTTCAAGCTCTTTTACTATGTCAAACCATTTTTGGTGTGTTTTATCTAGTTCCATCCATTTTTTTATGTGGTGGGAGCTATTAACAGCTTCATCAAATGAAATACCCGGTTTATTAGGTAGTTGTTTTGATATCATGTCAAGAACTGAACTATCAAATCCGAATACGCGTGCCACATCTCTCGCTGCTGCTTTAGCGGATAGTGTGCCGAACGTTACGATTTGTGCAACGTGTGAATTTCCATATTTCTTAGCCACGTACTGTATAACTTCATGTCTTCTGTAATCCGCAAAATCGATATCAATATCGGGCATCGATATACGTTCTGGATTTAAAAAACGTTCAAACAATAACCCATATTCAAGTGGATCTACATGTGTAATAAATAATGAATACGCGACGAGTGAACTTGCAGAAGAGCCACGACCAGGTCCAGTTAAAATTTGTTTATTTTTTGCATATTCCATAAAGTCCGCCACTATCAAAAAATAATCTGCATAGCCCATTTGATTAATGACCTTGAGCTCCATTTCCAGACGTTCTTTATACTTGTCAGTCAGTTTTTCTAAGCGTGTATTAAGACCTTCGAGACATTTTTCACGTAAGACGTCCTTTGTAAGGACATTTTCTGGTACTGGGAATTTCGGCATATGTAGTTGGTTCGAAACAAGTTCAACGTGACAGCTCTCGAGACTTCGCTCTGTCTGTTCAAGCCATTCGGGATGATCAGCAAACCATTCAATCCATTGTTCACGCGTAGGTAAATAATGATGTTCATGAAGAGGCTTTTGTCGATTTATGTCGTTTAACTTCACACCATTCGCAATCGCTTGCGCCACTTCATAAGCAAACGCATCTTTAGCAGATACATATTTTGCTTGATGAGTAGCCATCAGTTGGATTTGTCTTTCTTCACAGAGAGTAATGAATTCATTTTCATGACTATCAACTATTCCACCAGGTCGTTCAATTCCACCTAAAATATGTGAACCAAGACTATTTTTCAACGCATCAAGTATAGATTCCTTAGCGTCCAGTGATGATTGTTTTGGCATGCTAACCACAACTAAACAATCTTGTTTATAGGCTTGTAACCACTTTAAGGGAAGTGCCGATAGTCCTTTTACTTCTAGTGCACTACTAATTTTCAATAAGTTTTGATAACCAATATTTGATTTTGCATATATTTGTACGTCCGCACTGTTTTCTTCACTAATTTCAATTCGACAGGTTAGTCCAATAACGGGATGAAGTCCTGCTTTTTTAACTTCCTGATAAAAAGGCAAAACACCATACAAACGTTTATTTGTAATGGCTACAGTTTTCGCTTGTTGATGTTGAAGGAAAGGAATCAATGATTCCAAGCGAATCGTACTATTCAGTAGGTCTGCTGATGTACCTACTTGCGGATAAACTGGATTCATCGTTCCTTCACCCCTTCTTCAACTTACAGACATAATTTTTTCAACTTAGTGATCACTTCATCTGCAGTATCCCACGAATAGATTGATGCTCCGGATGCAAGTGGATGACCTCCACCTCCATATTCCTTAGCCAATTCATTAATAATAGGCCCTTTAGAGCGAAGTCGAACACGAATTTGGTCCTCTTCTTCTATAAACATAATCCATGCTTTAATTCCTTTGACATTGCCAAGAGAGCCAACTAAAAGAGAAGTTTCACTTGCTGTCACTCCGAATTCTTCTAGTGTTTTGAGTGGCAATTTGATATATGCCGCCCCATTATCATCAATAATAAAATGTTGATAAATATGTCCTTGTAGATGCAATAAATTTCTGTCTACTTCATACATGCCGTTAAAAAGTTCTGTGCGATCGAAGTCATATGTAATCAAATCTGCAACAGTTTCGAATGTTTTCTTGCTGGTACTTTGAAACATAAAGCGCCCTGTATCCCCTACGATGCCTGCGAACAAAATCCGCGCAGCTCCATCAGACATTTTCCAGTTTGCACTCGCTTTTCCTTCTTCGAATAATTCATATATCATTTCACTTGCCGAACTTGCTTGTGTGTTCACCCATAATAAGTCCCCGTAAGCATCGTCATTCGGATGATGGTCTATCTTAATGAGGAATGCACCAGTTTTATAACGTTGATCATCAATGCGCTCTGTATTGGCAGTATCCGTAACAATAATGAGCGCCCCTTCGAATTGTTCATCGGTCACTTGATCTGGCTGATCCAGAAAACTGAGCGTTTCCTCATGCTCTCCTGTAACAAAAATTTGTTTATCCGGATAGCTCGCTTGTAAAATCCCTTTTAAGCCAATTGAGGAACCATATGCGTCTGGATCAGGTCGAACATGTCGATGAATGATAATGGTTTCGTATGTAGATATTGTGTCTATGATTTGACGCTTCATGTATTTTTCCTTCCACCTTTCATAATTACGATTCGCAATTCCATGCAAATGTCGATACAATAATGACAGTTTCATTTAATAACAGGAGGTCTACAATGATAAATGCACTATTTGTAGTTTTAATAGTTTTGTCGTTTGTGTTTTATTTTTACTTTAAAACAAAACAATTTCGGAGTGAATTACCTATCGCTAAAAAATGGTATGCGAATCGTTCGTTAATTGCACTTGGAAGTTTATTGTTTTTCTTTGGTATTAACCAATTAACTTTATTCCCATCGACTATAACTTATGTCATTTCAGGTGTGTTAATTGTCATTGGCTTGTACGCGATGGTTTACTACTTCCGTGTCGCAAAACACTATGGCCAATTTGTAGAAGAAGAATTTCGTTTAAACCAAAAGTGATGCTACCTAGCATCACTTTTTTATTTTACCTCTCTAACAATTGGAACATCATCATCGCTTTACCAACCAAAACTTGCCCATTTAACACATCGAATTCCATTTTCACAAACTTCCGGCTCATATCAAGAATATTTGGCCGTACTGTCAATACGCTATCCATCTGCACAGGTTTGATAAAGTAGATGGTCATGTTTTCAGCCACACTGTCTCCACGCTTTTTGTTTTTCAACGCATAATTGCCCACTTCAGCTAAGAGTGTGGTGAATGCGCCATAAGAAATGGCACCAAACTGGTTGGTCATTTGCGGAGTTACTGTGAATTCTATCGTGAGTTCATCTTCCTGCGAAACTTTCATTTGATTTTTGACAATATCATCGATTGTTTCACCTTGTTGCGGTTGTCGTTGTGCTAATTGAAGAGCCTTCAATACATCTTGACGACTAATGACTCCTTCTAAAATTCCGTTATCATTGACAACAGGCATTAAATCGATGCCTTCCCAAATCATTCGGTGTCCTGCAGTAGCTACACTCGTTTTCATAGTCAATGTAATCGGATTTTTCGTCATTACTTTTTCAATTGAATCACGATGCTCTTTTCCAATCACATCTCTTGCTGTAACGATACCCACCACTTTTTGGTTTCCATCAATGACTGGGAAACCAGCATGCAATGTTTGAACATTTTTTTCATGATAAGCTGAAACGGTTTCGTTGGCACGCAAAAAATCGGTTTCTTGGAAAGGTACATAGATATCTTCAATGAACAATATCTCTTTCTTAATTAACTGATCATAAATTGCACGGTTAATCATTGTCGCAACTGTGAACGTGTCGTAACTTGTCGAAATAATTGGAAGTTCCAACTCATCAGCTACTTTTTTCAAAGATTCTGATGCTTCAAATCCACCAGTTATTAAAACTGCAGCTCCTGCTTTAAGAGCAGTAAAATGGGCTTTCACTCGATTCCCAACAATGAGAAGACTCCCTGCATCTGTATAACGCATCATGTCTTCTAATTGCATAGCTCCGATAACAAATTTGGTTAACGTTTTATGTAAACCACTTTTCCCACCTAGCACCTGACCATCCACAATATTTACAACTTCAGCAAACGTTAGACGTTCGATATTTTCTTTCTTTTTCTTTTCGATTCGAATAGTTCCAACTCGTTCGATTGTGCTCACATATCGTTGAGTTTCAGCCTCTTTAATTGCACGATAGGCTGTCCCTTCACTAACCTGAAGTTCTTTTGCGATTCGTCTAACAGAGATTTTATCTCCAACGGGCAAAGACTCAATATATTGCAATATTTGTTCGTGTTTTGTAACCATTTAATCACCTATTTTCCAAACAATCGTTGTAATGTTAGTGTATCACAAACCATTGGTTTTTATTTACACAAAAATGCACGGAAAGTCTGTAGCTTTCCGTGCATTTCTCTTTTTACAATTCGATTCCATCACCAGAACTAAGGAGGTGTACTGTCGCACCTTTAACTAAATCTTTAAAGTCCTGTGGGTTTTGTTTTATTGGAGGGAAAGTATCGTAATGAATTGGCACAACTGCTTGTGGATTCAATAAYTCCACTGCGTAAGCTGCATCATCAATACCCATTGTAAAGTTATCACCAATTGGCAAGAACGCTAAATCAATTGGATGTCTTTCACCAATTAACTTCATATCACCAAATAACGCAGTATCTCCTGCATGGTAGATCGTTTTTCCTTCAGCCATAAATAAAATTCCTGCTGGCATTCCGGTATAAATAATTTCTTGATTTTCCGTTTCATAGGATGACCCATGGAATGCCTGAGTAAATTTAACTTTCCCGAATTCAAATTGTCTTGCTCCTCCAATATGCATTGCATGTGTTTTCACACCTTGCCAAGACAAATACTCTGCAAGTTCAAATGGAGCAACAACCAACGTGTCATTCGCTTTTGCAATCGCTACCGTATCCCCTACATGATCGTTATGACCGTGCGTCAATAAAATGACATCTGGCTTTTCATTTTCTGCATTTAAATCAGTCAAGTTGTTTCCCGTAATAAATGGATCAATTAATATCGTATACTCTCCCGTTTTTATTTTGACCACGGAATGTCCATGAAAAGTTACATACATTTAGTTCAACCTCCTTTATTTCATACTAATATTTATTCGATATGAATGTCGAATCTCCTGTTTTTTGATATGCTTAAGGGAGAAAGTTGAAAAAGGAGTGTTATTATGACTAAAATCAATCAAATCTCTACATATTTATCCGAAAACAATCTCGACGCAGCGTTTATCACAACACCCGACAACGTGTTTTACGTATCTGGATTCCAAAGTAATCCCCATGAGCGTTTATTAGGTGTTGTCATTTTTAAAGATGCTGAACCACTTATGATTTGTCCGAAAATGGAAGTACCAGATGCTAAAGAAGCCGGATGGTCATTCGATGTTGTTGGTCACCAAGATACAGATCAACCTTGGCAGTTATTAAAAGAAGCGATTGAACGTAAAGGGGTTAACATTGCTCAACTTGCAATTGAAAAATCACATATGACTGTTGAACGTTTGGAAGCTCTTCAAGAGTTATTCCCACAAGCTTCATTTGCTCGATTAGACGATCAACTGAATTCTATGCGCGTTGTGAAGGATGAAAGTGAATTAGTCATTCTTCGTAAAGCTGCTGAATATGCAGATTATGCGATTGAAGTCGGTGTAAGTGAGATTGCTGAAGGTAAGACTGAACTAGAAATTCTAACAGCTATCGAACTTGCTTTAAAGAAAAAAGGAATCGCTCACATGTCATTTGATACGATGGTGTTGAGTGGACCAAAAACGGCATCCCCTCACGGGAAACCAGGTGACCGAAAAATTCAAAAAGGCGATTTCATTTTATTTGATTTAGGTGTTATCTACAAAGGATATTGTTCTGATATTACGCGTACCGTTTCTTTCGGAGAACCTTCAGATGCTCAAAAAGAAGTATATGAAGCAGTAAGAAAAGCAGAACAAGATGCAGTTGATGCCGTCAAACCTGGAGTACGTGCAATGGATTTAGATAAAATCGCACGTGATGTGATTACACAAGCTGGATACGGTGAATTCTTTACACATCGCTTAGGCCACGGACTTGGTATTTCGGTTCATGAGTTCCCTTCAGTTACAGGTAATAATGAAATGGAATTAATCGAAGGCATGGTCTTTACGATTGAACCAGGAATTTATGATCCAAACATAACGGGTGTTCGCATTGAAGACGACGTGGTTGTTACAAAAAATGGCGTCGAGGTCTTAACGAAGTACCCTAAAGAATTAGTCATCATTCCAAGCGTATAATCCAAAGACCTGATTCGCTGAAAATGCGAATCAGGTCTTTCTTTCATTTGTACAATGCGCATGAGAATTAGGAGGGAATTGGATAGTTGCGACAATAATCCGTGAAGTTGMGACAATAACTAGGAAAGTTACGACGATAATCAAAAAGTTGAGTCAATAACATGAATAGTTGAGCCGAAAATCCAAGAAGTTWCGATGAACCCCCGCCCCATYACTTCWYATTAAATCACAAATCCAAAGACCTGATTCRCWGAAAATGCGAATCAGGCCTTTCTTTCATTTGTACAATGCGCATGAGAATCAGGAGGGAATTGGATAGTTGCGACGATAATCCATGAAGTTGAGACAATAACTAGGAAAGTTGCGACGATAATCCAAAAAGTTGAGATAATAACATGAATAGTTACGACAATATTCCAAGAAGTTGCGACGAATCCCCGCCCCATCACTTCGCATTAAATTCACAAATCCAAAGACCTGATTCGCTGAAAATGCGAATCAGGTCTTTCTTTCATTTGTGGCAATGCGCATGAGAATTAGGAGGRAATTGGATAGTTGCGACGATAATCCATGAAGTTGAGACAATAACTAGGAAAGTTGCGACGATAATCCAAAAAGTTGAGACAATAACATGAATAGTTACGACAATATTCCAAGAAGTTGCGACGAATCCCCGCCCCATCACTTCGCATTAAATTCACAAATCCAAAGACCTGATTCGCTGAAAATGCGAATCAGGTCTTTCTTTCATTTGTGGCAATGCGCATGAGAATTAGGAGG
>NZ_JBFUKT010000067.1:0-15535 GCF_056400705.1 Paenisporosarcina sp. P5_A11 | reverse complement strand
AGGCAATACATCATTCGCAATATCTTGTGCACGTTTTTCAGATACGGCAATAATTCGCCAGATATTTAACTGAGCACCGATATCGATAATGATAGAAATTAATATTACGAATCCAAAGCTTGCTAGAAGTGACTCTGTAAAGACTGTCGTTTGTATTAAAAATCCGGGCCCAATAGCTGATGTCGCCATTAAGAATGCCGCTCCGAGTAATAAACTACGGTTAGTATTTTTCATTTTGTTTGCAGTTTTCATGGTATTCTCCTTTAGTCTTATTTAAACTCAGAAATTTTTTTCACATCGATTCCAGAAGTTTTCAACGTTTCCGAAATGCGTCTAGCAAAATCAAGTGCGTGAATACCATCGCCATGAATACATACCGTATCTGCCTGAATTGGCACTTCAGTTCCAATGGTGCTGGTAACCACTCCTTCTTTCACCATTCGGACAACTTGTTGAATCGCTGTGTCAGTATTGGTAATCAAAGCATTCGCTTCTTTTCGACTCGTCAGCGTTCCATCTATTTGATATGTACGATCAGAAAACACTTCGTTCGCGGTTCGTAAACCAATCTTCTCTCCCGCTTTAACAATTTCACTGCCTGATAAACCAAATAGGACTAACTGTGGATTAATGGCATACACAGCTTCTGCAATTGCTTCTGCTAATGCGGGATCAGTGGCTGCCATGTTAAATAATGCGCCGTGTGGCTTCACATGTTGCATCTCAGCACCCTCAGCTTTAACAAATCCATATAAAGCGCCAATTTGGTACACCACGATTTCATAAGCTTCTCGAGGAGTGACCTGTAAATTTCTTCTCCCAAAGCCAGATAAGTCTTGAAATCCAGGATGTGCACCGATTCCAACATCCTTTTCCAAAGCAAGTTTCACCGTTTTACGCATGGTTGAAGGATCTCCAGCATGAAATCCACATGCAACATTTGCAGATGTTACAAAATCCAAAATTTCTTCATCATTGCCCATTTTGTACGTGCCAAAGCTTTCTCCCATGTCACAGTTCAAATCAACTAAATTCTTCATATTCAAATTCCCTCCTTAAATTTCAGAGAAATTGATTTGGTCAATTGAGCAATCAATCGTCTTTCATTCAACATCGCTTGTTGTGCTTCTTCTAGCGTGATTTTCTCAAAGCGAATACTTTCCCCAGGCTTTAATTGGCTTACTTTTGGTAAATCAACCGTTGCGATTTGCCCAATTTTCGGGTATCCACCCGTCGTCTGCCGGTCCGCCATTAAAATGATGGGTTGCCCATCTGGTGGCACTTGAATCGAACCAAAAGCAACGCCTTCAGATACCAATTCTTTCGGTTCTATTAATGTCAGTTGTGGTCCTTTCAAACGATAGCCCATCCGGTCAGAATCGGAAGATATTTGAAATGCTTCGTTATAAAAAGCATCCTTACTTTTTTCATCGAATAATTTCGCCTGTCTTCCTTCGGTAACTCGAACAGTGTCTTCCGATTGATATATTGGGATTGCTTGAGTCATTAACGTCCAATCCACTTGTATAAAGGACCAGTCAGTCGCTTCTCTAGCTAATTTGTCTTTAAAAGTACGTATGTATTTGGATACCTCACCACTCTTAACAACGTCTCCTTTTTTAAGAGCTCTTCCATCAAAGCCACCTATTCCAGCTCGCAAGTAGGTAGATTTACTATCCATTACTTCAGTTACTGAAATTCCACCAGCTACAGCTAAATAGGTACGACACCCTGAACGAGGCTTCCCAAAAGTTAACTTGCAGCCTTTTTTAGCGAGAATCGGACGCCACATTTTAATAGGATTCCCATTTAGTAAAGGTGACAAATCTCCCCCCGTCAGTGAAAATAAACAATCCTCAAGAAATGTGAGTTGTGGACCCACTAACGTAATYTCAATTGTGGAATCGGTTTCTGAATTACCGACTAACACATTCGCAATTCGATGTGCATACGGGTCCATAACGCCACTTACAATGACGCCATATTTCTGAAAACCTCTTCTTCCAATATCTTGTACAGTGGTTTGTAAACCCTCTTTATTAATCTGCAGCATGGGTAGTCCCCTCCCATTCTTCATACTCTTCCTCGGATATTGGCTTAAAGATAATCCGGTCTCCCGCTTGTAATAAACTCGGCATTTTTCCCATTGGTAGGAATAGGTCAATTGGCGTTCGACCAATCAATTGCCAGCCTCCTGGTGTTTCAATAGGATAAACTCCCGTCTGGATTCCTGCAATCCCAACAGTCCGTTCAGGTATACGGAGCCTTGGCGTCGTTCGACGTGGAGCCGCAATCTTTTCAGACATTCCCTCGATAAATGGGAAACCAGGTGCAAAACCAATCATATTAACTTCGTATGTTCCTGAAGAATGAATCGCTACAACTTCTTCAACACTTAACTGATTATGTTTTGCCACAAACTCAAGGTCTGGACCGTGTTCCCCACCATAGCAAACTGGAATCTCGATCGTGCGTTGTTCTAATGAAGTGAAGTCTTGCATTTCAACTAACGTTTTTTCTATTATTTTTTTAATATCTTTGTATTGTAATTCCGCTGTGACCTCGTAAAAAACAGTCACTGTCGTAAATGCAGGAATCACCTCAATTATCGAATCAATCAAAGTCTCTTCTATTCGATTGGTTATTGATCGTACAAGATTGGTTGCTTCTTTTGAAATCTCATTTCCAACCTCAATCACAATCGCTTCATCACCAAGTGGTGAATACGTTATTTCCATGATTACACTTCCAAACATTTTCTGAAATATACGATAATTATAATAAAAATGTTGTATAGATACAACCTTTTATAAATAAATATGCATAATTAATCAAAAAATTCCCTTAATGACTAGAACATAATTACTATTCATGTGAAAATCATGTTTAAATTGCCATGTTAAGGGAATTAAACAAATACAACACAAACAGGAGGCGTTTAATTATGAAACGAAATACATTAGCAATGGCAGCACTTGGACTTGGCGCAGCTTTTCTTATGCGTAACAAGGACTCTCGCGAAAAACTCAAAGGACAAGTAAATGAATTYACGAAAAACGGCGAGGGCAAAGGTATGATTGATCAAATGCTCAACACAATTGATAAGAAAAAAACTACTGTATAAACTAATAATAACCTATAGAGGCATACCCCAAGTTAAAGTACTAACTTGGGGTATGCCTATTTTTGTATTGTCCTGATTTAGTTTTCTTCCCGTTCAAATTGATTTATTCCCATTAACGGTTCTTTTATTCCCGTCCACCCCTCCCACAAAAACTCGGAGTCTAGGGGCTAATTAGATTGGTTTTCGCTTCGCTACTGACACGAAATGGATGCAATATAAAATCCCAGTCATATTACAATGACTGGGATTTTATATTGCAGAGAACCACTTATCGTATCCATTTTAATGCAGCTTTTTATCGCCTTTTTCCTTATCTTTCTTCCTGATACCTTTTACTCCTTCAAGTCCACTGGCTTTATCTGCTTTGTTAAACTCTTCGTTGTACAAAACTTCTTGCGCAGCACTCAAACCATTGTTCTCTTCAGCCATTTGCTGATGTGGAGGTTTTCTCTCACTCATTAACAAATTCTCCTCTCAAGATTAAGTATTGAATAACTAAGTTTTCCCTTACCACTCAAATTTATTCTAATAGAGGGAAAGATTTTCATTTAATATTCATACTATCTTTTTGGAAAGCTCTCGTGATTTGATAACTTAAAGTATTATGCATTTGTATGTCGTTCGAGACGTAATGACATACCTGTCAGAAGGACTGCTCCTATAACCATGATTCCGCCAATCCATGGTGTATGAACTATACCAATTGTATTAATAACCAATCCGCCGATAATTGATCCCATGGCAATACCAACATTAAACGCGGCAATGTTTAATGCGGATGCCACGTCAACAGCTGCAGGAACATATTTTTCTGCAAGTTGCACGACGTTAAGTTGTAGGCCTGGAACATTCATAAATGCTACTAGACCCATCAAGATAACTGCAATTAACCCCGCTACTTTGAATGGAATCATAAATGTCATCACAATCATAATGATGGCGTGCATGATGAACATCCAAAACAAAGCGCGTGCTGGATTGTGATTTGCGAGACGACCACCAACTGCATTTCCTATTGCAACAGCAATTCCATAAACAAGAAGGACGATACTCACTAATTTCGAATCAATCTTGGTGACATCTTCAAGAATCGGTGTTAAATACGTAAACGCAACAAAGGTTCCACCGTAACCGAATGCTGTTATTGCAAACCCTAGTAATAGACGTCCATTTGTAACGAGTCGGAACATATCACTAAATTTAGCAGGTGGAGATTGTTTTAAGTTTTTAGGAATTAACAACGCGATTGCTACTATTGCAATAACTCCTAGTGCCGCAACACCCCAAAACGTTGCACGCCACCCAAATGCTTGCCCAATAAATGTCCCAAGTGGTACACCCGTGACGGTAGCAACCGTTAACCCTGTAAACATTAACGCAATTGCGCTCGCTTTTTTATGAGCAGGCACTAACTGCACGGCAATTGTTGCACCAATAGAAAAGAAAACACCATGTGAGAATGCGGTAATAAACCGAGCGACCATTAACAACTCAAATGAAGTCGACATCGCTGCCACTATATTTCCCACAATAAATACGACCATTAAAACCATCAACAGAGTTTTTCTACTCACCCGATTGGTGAGTGCTGTTAAGATGGGTGCTCCAACAGCAACACCTATCGCATAGCCAGAAATTAACAAGCCGGCTAATGTTATTCCTATATCAAAGTCCTTTGCAATTGTAGCTAATAATCCTACAGGAACAAATTCCGTAGTTCCGATACCAAAGGCACTGATTGCAAGCGCCCATAAAGCTAGTCTTCCTTTTCTCGCTTTGTCATCAGCTGTATGTGAATGATTCATTTATTGTTCCTCCTCATTTTTTCTATAAATAGTGTTCAGGAAAATCGGCATTTTACTTACCGTCTTCCTTGCAAACCTCATTATGCGCTCAAGGTCAAATAAAGAATAGTACGCACTTTAAAGTACTGTAGGCACTTTTTAGTACCTATATCTATTTAAGAGAGGCGGATGTAAAGTGGTATATGGTAACATACATTTAATTAGTTTTTTAGATGTATTCAAATAGAAACTTTAGAACTCATTGATATAGAGGAGGAAACAATATGGCATACAATATCCCCGTCGAAGCAACTCTTGATGTGATTGGTGGAAAATGGAAAGTAGTCATAATGTGTCATTTAATTAAAGAGGAACGACGCACAAGTGAATTAAAAAAGCTCATGCCGGCCATTACACAAAAGATGCTTACTCAGCAGCTACGAGAGCTAGAGGAAGATGGTGTTGTTAACCGAATGGTATTTGATCAAGTACCACCAAAAGTTATTTATTCTTTAACTGACTATGGTTGGTCACTGCGTCCTATTTTGGATGCCATGTGCGCTTGGGGAGAACATCATATGGAGATAGCTGAGGAAGTAGAAAAGATTTAAAAAATAACCAAAACCCCCGGAGTGAAAAATCACTCCGGGGGTTTTCCTATATATTTATTTACCAATGGCACCTGACACTTCGTATAAATCCAAATCGATATCAAGATTTTCATTAAGCGCCAGCTTCGCCAGTTGGGTTCCTAAAAAAGGTCCTACTGTTAAACCAGAAGCACCAAGTCCGTTTGCTAGAAGGAGTCCTTCGTAGCCAGGTACTTCTCCGATGATAGGAAGAAAGTTCGGAGTAAATGGTCGGAAACCTACACGTGTTTCAACAAACGTACTGTCCCTTAAACCAGGAGCAATTAACAATGCTTTGCTAAACACTTCATGTACACCTCCTGCAGTGACTCGTAAATCAAACTTTTTGTCATCTTCATGAGTAGCTCCAATTACAACTTGACCGTTATCAAAAGCAAGTATGTACTGATCATTCGGCGGCATCACTACCGGCCAATTTTCCGTTTGCACATCTTGTAAATGAAGGTGCACAATTTGTGCTTTCTGAGCAGTCAATTGCAAATCAATACCAAGTGGTGATAAAAGTACATCTGCCCATGCTCCTGCCGTGACAATCACACAGTCCGCATCGTAACTCTCTTGATTGACTCGGATTCCTGTAACTTTCGAATCGTCATGTTCAATTTCAGCGGATCCGTAAATGAAAGTAGCCCCATGCTTTTTCGCGGCATTGACCAATGCTTGTCGAAGGTCCCTCCCATTTACTCGCGCAGCTCCACTTACAAAAACTGAAGCGAATTCTTCAGAAAGCGGAGGAAATAATGAAACTGTTTCAGACGGTGTGACTTGTCTTACTGTACCGATTTCCGGAGCATCTTGACTCCTTAACACTGCGCGCTCTTCCATCTTCAAAAGTTTCTCATGATCTGTATGGAGACTAATGGCCCCTACTCGCTTATACCCCGTATTCGTCTCTCCATCCTCTTCAAGAAGTCGAATCAGAGTTTCATAATAAGCAGCTCCACTTTTCGCAAGAGAATACCATGCTTTATTGCGTCTTTGCGAGAGCCACGGGCAAATAATGCCTGCAGCAGCATCTGTGGCCTGTCCTGGATCTTGTCGATCCACAACAGTTACTTGTGCACCAGCTTTCGCTAAATGATAGGCTGTCGAAGCTCCTAGAATCCCAGCACCAATTACTATTATTTCTTTCATATAAGCACCTTTTTCAAATAGATTTCTACCTCTATTTTACACAATAAAAGCTTGCTGATTCAAAATGAAGGGTGCGTCAATTGAAAAGCTATAAATCCAATGAAAAAATAGCACAACAAAAACCCAGTGTTACGAATCGTTACACTGGGTTAATTATTGATGAAAATGAAGACAAATGAGGTAGTCTAGACGTGTAGAACAATTTAGTTATCCACAAACAACATAGTTGTCTTAAATTACCCTACTTCATCGTACGGAAATATGCCTTGATAATGATTCAATAACTTATCAAGTTCTTGGCTCGACGCCACGACTTGAGCGTGTGTATAACCTAATTGTTTTGCTTTTTTATACATGTCCTTCTTTTTCAAATTAATTTGTTTTAGCAATAAATGTTGTTTATAGACCAACTTTATTCTCATCATGTGTTTGACCTCCAAAGCTTTATAGTTAAGTTAATACATTTATTTGATTTCATTTTTTAGTTAATTCACTCATCTGAAAAAGTTATTTCCAGATATAAGTATTAACTATTTATCCAGAGATTTACTCCATTAAACATGGTTTTTTTAAAAATATTTATTCTACATGAAAAATATTGGATGATTATATGTACATTGATAGATTAAAAAAACGGGCGACTCTGGATATAGGAAGCGGTGTCTTTCTCCGGAGGAATGGTGTCCATCTCCAAGCGAATGGTCGGAAACGTTACACGAGTGGATGGAAACTCAAGTTGAATGGATGAAAACCTATAGTGAGTGGATGGAAACCCCAGTTGAACGGATGAAAACCCTTATCGAGTGGACGAAAACCATTCTCAAAGTTCAAAGGTGTAGCTCTAATAAACAAATACAATGACAACAAAAAACAGGCAGAGAATATATCTCGGCCTGTTTCATTTTATCTATTACAGCTCAGCTATTGCTTCTTTCAGTATTTCATATGAGCGTTTTCTAGCTGTTTGATCGTAAATATACGTCACCGCGATTAATTCATCCACTTGGAATTTCTCGAAGAACTTTTTCGCTTGTCCTTGAATTGCTTGTTTATCACCTTTAAATGCATAGGCAGACATTCCGCGAACAGCGCTTTCTTCAAAGGGACTCCATAAGCCATCCATTGAATCCACTGGAGGTTGCAAGAAATTCTCTGATCGTCTTACCACATTTAAATAAAATCGATTAGTTGTAGTAGAAAGTTTTTCAGCTTCTTCATTCGTATCCGCCGCAACAACATTTACACAAACCATTACATACGGCTCAGCTAAATACTCAGATGGTGTAAATTGATTGCGGTAGATTTGTAATGCTTCTTCTAATTGAGTAGGTGCAAAGTGAGCAGCAAAAACATAAGGCAAGCCTAATCGCGCAGCTAACGAAGCACTAGAAGTACTTGACCCTAAAATGTAGATTGGTACTTGAGCATCTACACCTGGAAATGCACGAACCGCTCCTTGTTGATCAAGTGCTTTAAAATAATTTTGTAACTCTACAACATCTTGTGGAAAAGCAAAAGCTGTTTCTTGCGTTGTTCGACGTAAAGCATGCGCAGTTCTCATATCCGTCCCCGGTGCGCGCCCTAAACCTAAATCAACCCGCTTCGGATACATTGCTTCTAATGTACCAAACTGTTCGGCTACTACAAGAGGTGCGTGATTTGGCAACATAATTCCTCCTGAACCTACTCTAATCGATTGTGTATTTTCCAACACATGTCCAATTAAAATAGATGTGGCAGAACTAATAACTGTTGGCATATTATGATGCTCAGTTAACCAGTAACGAAGATAACCTAATTTTTCTGTATGTTGAGCTAAATTGACCATATCGCCAATCGCTTCTTTATGAGTATCACCTTCGCGTACTGCGACTAAATCCAGTACGGAAACAGGAATGGAGTTATATTCTTTTGTCATAGTATTATTCCTTTCGTAAATCAAAGTATCTACTCTTGATGGTATAGACCTCAAACCGGATCTTCAAGATATCTGCTTACGAAAAGAGTCCTTTTATAACAAATTTACTCGTTGCTTCAATTCATCTGTCCATTGCCAGTCACTTATTTTAGCGGCATCAGTTACGTGATAAGATTTGCTAGCTCCAACAATTGCAGATGTTACAGCTGGTTGATTTAAAATCCAAGCTAAAGAAAATTGTGATAAATTCACATCATGTTCTTCTGCAGCTTGTTTATATGCTTCCACCTTTGAAAAATTTTCATCCTTGAAATAGTTCTGAATGAGCCTTTCACCTCTAGCAGCTCGACTTCCCTCAGGCACGTCGTCGCGAGATGTATATTTTCCAGATAACATGCCGCGAGCCATAGGACTATACACAAGCAATCCCACATTTTCAGATAAGCAGTACGGTACCACTTCGGTTTCCAATTCTCGTGATAACAAATTATATTGAGATTGAGATGAAACAAAGTGCTCAAGGCCATGCAAATTGCTTATTCCATTTGCTTTAGCTATTTGCCAAGCGGCATAATTGGAACACCCGATATAACGTACCTTTCCTTGGTTAACCAAGGCTGTTAAAGTAGACAAAGTTTCGTCAAGTGGTGTTTGGTCATCAAATCGGTGAACTTGATATAAATCTATGTAATCCGTTTGAAGCCTTTGCAATGAATACTCGAGCTCTCGCAAGATATGAAATTTTGACAATCCAGCATCATTCGGATCTTTCCCCATTGGCAACCCAACTTTTGTTGCTAAAATGACTTTATCGCGTCTTCCTTTTAAAGCTCTGCCAATAATTTCTTCAGATTCTCCAGTACCATATAAAAATTGTTCATCTTGACCCTTGCCATAAAAATTAGCTGTATCTATTAAGTTAATCCCTGCATCCAGTGCCGTATCCAAAATCTGAACAGAGGCTTTTTCATCAATCCATCTTCCGAATGCCATTGTTCCAAGACTCAAATTTGAAACACGCAAACCACTATATCCTAAATTCGAATAAATCATCTAACTCCTCCTTCTAATGTGAACTTTCTATTCGTGTATTATTCAATATTCACTATGGTAGTCCCTTTAATTGCAGAGCATAAAAATATTCATAATTATACAATTATTTTAGTTAAAACAAGAAAAATATTCCTTAATTGCATATGAAAATTCAGTACTTTCAGATTTCAACTTATATCTAGACCATTATTGGGAAGAATAACACTTTAATGAAACAATTTCCGTACATTATCGCCTCAATTAGTAGGCATGTTCGTCAAAAAGAATTATAATAAAATGTATTCATGATTCACATGATACTATTTAGTGATTCTTATTATTTAAGCAGGATATAAGATAACATAGAATGAACCACTTTCAGGAGGAAAAATCATGTTAAAAGATGTATTTATGGCTTTATCAAAAAATCAATTGTTGACGAGTGCAGCAAAAAAATACGGTTTGAAGTTAGGTGCACAAACAGTAGTAGCTGGAACAAATGTCGAAGATACAATTAAAAGCATTCGTGAATTGAATGCAAAAGGCATTAGTGCTACCGTTGATAACTTAGGCGAATTCGTTTTTGAAAGATCTGAAGCGTTAAAAGCTAAAGGAAGCATTCTTGAAGTAATTGAAGCTATTCATGCAAATGGTGTAGATGCTCATATTTCATTGAAACCTACACAACTTGGTCTCGATATCGATTATGATTTCTGTTATGAAAACTTACTTGAAATCGTAGCTGCTGCAAGTAAATACGATATGCACATCAATCTTGATATGGAGGATTATGGTCATTTACAACCTTCATTTGATTTAATGGATAAACTTACTGAGAACTACAGCAATGTAGGTACTGTGATTCAAGCTTACTTCTACCGTGCACAAGACGACATTGAGAAATACAAAGATATGCGATTACGCATCGTAAAAGGCGCTTACAAAGAAGCAGTTGAAAATGCGTACCAAACGAAAGAAGAAATTGATGCAAACTACATCAAACTAATTGAGTATCATTTACTAAATGGTAAATTCTCTTCAATCGCAACACACGATCATCATGTAATCAACCACGTGAAGAAATTTGTAGAAGAAAACCAAATTTCAAACGATAAATTCGAGTTCCAAATGCTTTATGGTTTCCGTAAAGATATGCAAGTTGATTTAGCAAAACAAGGCTATAATTTCTGCACATACGTACCGTTTGGCGACGACTGGTACGGATACTTTATGAGAAGATTAGCTGAACGCCCACAAAACTTGAACCTTGTTGTAAAACAAATCTTCAATAAACGTACTAACACTGCAATTGGGGTCTTTGCAGGTGCATTTGCACTAAGCCGTTTGACTTCTAAAAAGAAAAAATAATGTGAAATGCTGTTCTCTTCTGAGGACAGCATTTTTATTTTTGATTACTCATCAATCACCCCATTTTACCCACTGATACTTTTAAAAATAAGTCTTTTGTCCCTAAAATCAATTCCCTCTTTTTACCTGTATTTATACAAATCTATCCATGGTAAATTAAGATGTACTAAAATTTACGGTCTACCCATTTATAGGAGGAAAATTCAATGTTTACTAGTTTTAAAAAACTTTTTGCTACTAGTTTAGTAGCAATTCTGGCTTTATCTGCTATCACGCCTTCTGCCTCAGCAGCGGAACACCAATTTACAGATGTAAATCCTAATTATGAAGAAGCAGTAAGCTTCTTATATGAAAATGAAATAATCAATGGGAAATCAGCCACTTCGTTTGGAACAAATTTAAACCTAACAAGAGGAGATGCTGCAGTCATCCTTGCAAACACGCTTGGACTTGATACAGAGAATGCAGTATCTGCAGGCTTTACTGATTTAAACCCACGTGTTAAAGGTGCAGTAAATGCCCTAGCAGAAGAAGGAATTGTTTCTGGGATAACGAAAGAAAAATTTGGTCCAGAACTTCTATTAAGCCGTGGTGCTATGGCTAAGTTCTTAAATCTTGGTTTTGGCCTAGAAGATTATGCAGAAGAAACACCATTCACGGATGTAGCTGGCAGCGTATTCGAAAGTCATATTGAAGCATTATATGGTTCTGGAATCACTAGCGGAAAAACACCAACTACATTTGGTACATATGACAACATCAAACGCGGTGAATTCGCAAACCTTCTATACAATACAATCTTTTTCTTCAGCTTCGCTCCATTTGCTGAATCAGCAACAATTTTGAGCCCAACGACTATTGAGATTAAAATGGAAGAAGCAGCACCTGAAGAATTTACAGCTGCAGAACTTGCTGAAATGTTCTACATCGATGCATACTTCAAAGATGGTTCAGTAAAAGAATTAGAATTTGTGGGTACATCTCTATCTACAGATCGTACAATATTGACAGTTGAACTTTCTACAAACAGCTCATTGGATGGTAAAAGTGGAAAACTCGAAATCGACGGTTTAAATGAGATCGATTTTAACTTTGTAACTCCAGTAGAGTAACCGGTACAATAAAATAAGTTTATGATTAAAACTCATCCTCCAATGGTACTAGGGGATGAGTTTTAATTTGTTATCTGATAAACAAGAACTCTCTTAATTTCACAATATGTTTTTCAGAGTCTTTAATCGTTAAGTTTTTCATGCATATCTTAAATTCTTTTTCATTGTTTAACATTAAAATCAATTTATCTCCACTGATTCGACCCTTTTCAATTTCTGAAAGGTTTATTTGTTTTCTTTTCAAAATCATACTTCGGAAAGTAGAAAGTAACTGCATTCAACCTTACATAATCGATTGTCGGGATTTTAAAATTAAACACAGTCAATACCGAACTTGATAAAATTATAAGAGGCCTATTACCAATTCAAATCCACTCATATTACTAGTAAATATAAATACCAATAAACTCAAGTATAATAAAGAAACTAACAGCCATATACTTCCTGTAATTTTGAATTGAACTTTTCTTTATTCTTTAGCTCCAAACTCTTCCTCTCAATCCCAACTTACTTTTAATTCCACCTTATTATAAAACCCATTTATCGGAAATTAATAATTACATATTTCTTCTTCGATAACTTGAAATAAGCATGCATTTTCCCTTTCAGGAAATACTGTCTGAAAAGGGAGGAATTGATTGTGGCCAGAAATAATAAAATTTTAGTTCCGGAAGCTAGACAAGGTTTAGATCAATTAAAGTCTCGAGTTATGAGTGCTCAAGGATACGGTTTGAATTCATCTCCAGGTGAGGATGTAAAATACGAAATCGCCGATGAACTCGGGATTCCTTTAAATAGAGAGTATAACGGAAACCTCACATCCAAACAGGCTGGAACAATTGGCGGTCCGATTGGTGGCAATATGGTGAAAGAGATGATAAAGCTGGCGCAAGAACAATTGGCCAGAAAATGAAAGTCTGTTAAAATCTCCATAGTAAATTGAGAATAACCATCATGCCCAGTCAATAGTTGTTTTGGCTGGGATTGTTATTTTGTTTGTTGTTTCCATACATAGAAATCAATCCAGGTTGTATAATCAAACAAAAATAGAATTCTTCATGATTGAGCATCCTAACAACAATTACGACACAGACATATCATTAAAACATGACACTTAAAGGAGAAGATATTTAATGGGAATCCATAGATTTTTCACAAGCATGAATGACTTAGAACGAATTATTCGTTGTCCTGGTAAATTTAAGTTTGAGGAACATAATGTAGCCGCACATAGTTGGAAAGTTTCCCAATACGCCATGTTTTTTGCAACCATAGAAGAAAGAAATGGGGAAACCATTGATTGGAAATCCCTGTATGAAAAGACCATCAACCACGATTTCGCGGAAGTGTTCATTGGAGATATTAAAACACCTGTCAAACACGCATCTCCCGAACTAAAACAAATGATTGCCCATGTCGAAGAAAAAATGATGGAGAAATTTATTTTAGAAGAAATACCTGATGACTTTCAACCTATTTTCTTTCATCGAATGAAGGAAGGTAAAGACGCTTCAATCGAAGGGCGTTTATTAGAATTTGCAGATAAACTCGATCAGTTTTACGAATCCTTTTCAGAATTAAAACGAGGCAATACAGACCCCGAATTCGTTTTAATGTATCAAGAAGCTTTAACGAAATTATTGAATTTGCCATTGCCAGCAAGTGTGGCATATTTCCGAAATGTTATGTTAGAAGATGTGAAACGTGAAGAGACAGCACTTGATGTAAAAGCATTTACACAAAAAGTACTGAATAGTTAACCGCTCCGGTATTAACTATCGAGATGCTCGATAAAGATCGTACAGTTGAAAAAAGACATTCTGCTGACGATTTTTTTCCTATGCGCGGTTTTAGTGATTTGCCATTTCTATGAGCGGTTCTCTGTCGACTATACGCGGTTTGGTCGCTTCTATTTGCGAAACTAGAAAAACTACCATGATCACTGGGTTAGCAGTAGTCTCAAAGTTTTACTTTCTTTTGAAAAAAGCCCAGTTTCCTGAGCTTTTTTTGCATGAAATTAAATTACCGTTACTCTGGATTGCATTCCTTCAGATGTAGGTCTCAATACGACACATTTGTAGTGAGGGAACTGGTCACTCAATCGAGCAGCCACTCCCTCTTCATGCCCTTTTTTCGTCGCGATGAAAAGAGAAGGTCCTGCACCACTAATAGTAGAACCGTAAGCCCCTGCTTCCATACATGCTTGGCGAACGGCTTCAAAATCCGGGAACTTATTTTTTCGGTAAGGTTCATGAAGTGTATCTTTTTCCATCAAGCGTCCTGCAGTTTCCCAGTTACCGCTCACAAGTGCTGCGGATAATACATTTCCAGCTGCACTCCCTCGCGTCGCAACACTATGCTCGAGCGATTGCGGCAACATTCCTCTTGACTCCGTTGTAAGAAATTCCGTCGGTGGCACCAGTATAACCACACCGATTTCCACTTGCGGTACATGGATTACTTCAAGCTCACTCCCGTCAAAATAGGAAATCGTCAAACCACCTAAAAAAGAAGCCGAAACATTATCGGGATGGCCTTCCATTGCGCTACCGATTTTCACTTTTTCTGTCATAGACAAGTCCAATCCAAGTAACCGGTCAGCAATTTCGATGCCCCCAGCAATTGCTGCAGCGCTACTTCCTAGTCCTCTGCCTAGTGGAATATCCGTTTCCACTCGCAGTTTCGCAGGTGAGAGTGAACGATTAAACATTTCAGCAACTGCCAGTGAAGTAGACACGATTAAATTATCTATTCCACTAGTTAAATGTTGATATCCATCATCGCTATATTCAACTGTCCATTCAGAAGCCGGTGAAACGCAAATCGATAAATGAAGGTCCAAAGCCAAACCAATCGAATCGAACCCTGGCCCAAGATTTGCAGTCGATGCAGGAACAGTTACTGAAAATTCTTTCCAACTCATACCTTCACACCCTTTTTCAAATCCTCCCAAAAACGTTCCATATCTTCAGGTACGAGAAATGCTTTGTGCTCATTTACTGCAATCGCAGTTTCTGGATCTTTCAACCCATTTCCAGTTAATATCGCAACGACTGTCGAATCTTTTTGGAGCATTCCGTTCTCCACTTGCTTTTTAATTCCTGCGATTGACGCACATGACGCCGGTTCTGCAAAGATGCCTTCTGTTGAAGCGAGCAGTTGATACGCTTCTAGAATTTCTTCATCCGTTACGGCCAAAATCGTGCCGTTTGATTCGTCGAGAGCTTTTAGCGCAAGGTTCCAGCTAGCCGGATTGCCAATTCGAATTGCTGTTGCGATTGTTTCCGGATTGTCCACAATACGATTCTGGACAATTGGAGCCGCCCCAGCTGCCTGAACTCCTAGTAATGACGGACGTTTTGTGCTATTTTTCAATGCGTATTCGCTAAAACCTTTCCAAGAAGCCGATATAT
>NZ_JBFUKT010000066.1:0-16494 GCF_056400705.1 Paenisporosarcina sp. P5_A11 | reverse complement strand
GTCTTTTAGGTGTACTAGTCTTGGTTTTTTACTAAATTTAAAACCTATCATCTTTTGAAGATTAAAGAGGATATAATGATTATAGAAATCATAACATGTATAAAGTTTATTTCTTCGAAAAGAGGTTTGAATGATGTCGCAGAAACCTGATGATTCAGGCAATATTAAAAGTCATCCAGATTGGATGCAGAGTTATCTTGATTCACCTGAGAAGCAACAAAAGCTCTACCGACGTACCTTGTGGATCGTTGTCCTTTCACAAATTTTCGGGGGAGCAGGACTTGCAGCTGGGATAACAGTTGGAGCACTCCTTGCTCAGGATATGCTAGGAACTGATAGTTTTGCAGGGGTTCCGGTAGCCTTGTTTACACTTGGTTCTGCAGCGGCAGCCTTAATTATAGGTCGGCTGTCGCAACGTTTTGGACGGCGTTCAGGACTTGCTACAGGATTTTTGACTGGAGGTATTGGAGCAATCGGGGTAGTGGTTGCTGCATTAACTAACAATATTTTCATTCTGTTTGCATCATTCCTAATCTATGGTTTTGGTACCGCAACCAACTTACAAGCACGCTATGCAGGGACTGACTTAGCCAATTCTAAGCAGCGTGGTACAGCAATTAGTATTGCCTTGGTTTCAACTACATTCGGTGCTTTTGCAGGTCCGAACTTAGTTGGAGTAATGGGGCAGTTCGCCAAGTCAATCGGTGTTCCTGCGCTTGCTGGTCCATTCATTTTAGCGGCGGCAGCCTTTATTATTGCTGGTTTAGTTCTTTTAGTATTACTTCGTCCTGATCCTCTTGCCGTAGCAAATGCCATTGCAGAGAATCAGAAACTAAATGATAGTAATCTGTTAAATGAGAATGACAAAACACAGATTAATAACAAAAGAGGAATCATTTTAGGCGCAACAGTAATGGTTATTACCCAAATAGTCATGGTAGCCATTATGACAATGACTCCTGTACATATGAGACACCACGGTCATGGTTTAAGTGATGTAGGAATGGTCATTGGTTTCCATGTTGCAGCTATGTACCTGCCATCTCTTGTGACAGGTGTACTCGTTGACAAGTTGGGTCGTATTTTTATGACAATCGCTGCTGGAGCAACGTTAATGGCCGCAGGTCTTGTAGCTGCATTTGCACCTGGTGATTCCTTGCTCGTACTTATTATTGCACTAGTTCTTCTTGGACTTGGCTGGAATTTTGGTTTGATTAGTGGCACAGCACTCATCGTGGATTCTACACAGCCATCCAACCGCGCTAAGACTCAGGGAAGTGTAGATGTCTTGGTAGCTTTGGCTGGTGTATCAGGTGGAGGTCTTTCAGGGATAGTAGTAGCACAAACAAGTTACACTGTACTTTCTCTTGCTGGGGGCTTTCTTTCATTATTGTTAATACCCGTGGTGGTGTGGTCCCGCAAGAAGGATGACGATTTCGGTAATTGAGTACAAAATGTATTAAGTTAAATACAAGGGAGTTCAATTCGTATATGAATTGAACTCCCTATATTTTTATAGAGGTATTGTCATTTTATGTTAATATGAATAAAATGAATTCTTTATAGGAGGATTGAAGAGATATGCCGATGGAACAGGAAACAATGGGAATGTTAATTGGTGGATTTTCAGTTATAATAGGTATCGCATTTATAGTTGTTTTGGTATTAATGCTCTCAAAAAAACGACAACCATTTAGATCGGCTAATGCATTTGTTATTGGTTTTCTTGTACTCTTTACTTGGGCAATCAGCCATGCATTAAAAGCAATTAGTTTTGATATTAACCATCCCATGGCATCTGAAGAAATATCTCTAAGTTTAGGATTTGCAGGGGCTTTATGGGCAATTAGTATGCTATTTTTATTGGTGGGGATAATCAAATTTTCTTCTACCCAAAAATCTACAGTGAAACCACAATGAAAATTAAACAGATCATGTTAAAAAGGTATCGGTTATTGACCCCATGACTTTTATTTCATGAGAAGAGGTGTGAGAGTTATTGGAGTTTATCTTTGGAATGATCGCAGATTTGTTTTTGTTCTTTTTTATCCCGGAATCCAAATTTGAGAAAAATGTAGAGAAACTGAAAGAAGAAGATTGGTTTGTCACTTTAAACGAAGATTACCGCTATAACTATATCATTTGGAATAACAGTAAAGTAAAGAGATTTATTTCAAAGTCCAATAATCTTAATATGTTGCTCATAGATGATGTGGAACAGAAAAAGTTTATTGAACTTATCAAACAAGAACATTTGAAATTTATTTCCCATTAACATGGTTAGGGGAAAAGGAGGATTTAATATGTCGGAATACTGGGATACCTATTTTGGTTTTATTGATGAAAAGCCTGCTGCCATCGTATTGGATATGGAGGTATCACAAGAAATTGACACGGAACTATACAAGCATGCGTTTGCAGTTAGATTTGCATTAAAGGCGCCAAATGAAGTTGGGTTCCATGTCGGGTCAGAATCGGAAGAATTGAACGAAATCGAACATGATTTTAAAGAGTCTGCAGAGCTCAAAAATTATATCAATGTGGGAAGAATAACCACTGACGGAATTAGAGATATTATTTTTTATTCTACTCTGGGGGACGATGATGTTCTAGTTTTGGAAGCGAACGGCTACTATCAATCGTTGGGATATGAAGTGGAAGTTTTTAAAATTGAAGAAGAAACAAATTGGGAATTCTATTTCGAGTGTCTTTATCCTAATCCTTACCAGTTTCAACATATGGGGAATCATAGTGTATTGGAAGCCTTAGAAGAATCCGGTGATAAGTTGGAAGTACCGCGGAAAGTAGAGCATATTGTTTTGTTTCAGGATGAAAAAATGATGAAGAGCTTCGCCAAAGCAGTAAAAAAAGAAGGTTTCACGATAGAAGAAGGATTAATTGAACCGGATGAAGAAGGCAATTATGTTATGTGCATTTCCAGGATCGACTCAGTCGATTACGAAGCAATCGATGATCTTACAGATTTGTTACTGGAAATTGCAGAAAAGTTTGAGGGAGAATATGATGGCTGGGAAACGATAGTTATTGAAGCTTGAAAGGTTTCCAATGTTGTCCTAGTAGTAACAAACATTTTAATAATTAAAAAGAAGAGAGTATTCAACCTCTCTTCTTACACAGCGAGAATATTAATCAAACAAATTCATACTCAAATACCGTTCCCCTGTGTCAGGTGCGATACATAACACTTTTTTTCCTTTTCCTAAACGTTGGGCGATTTCAATGGCCGCATAAACCGCAGCACCTGCTGAAGGACCAACAAAAACCCCTTCTTCACGGGCCAATTTCTTAAATACCTCAATCGCGTCCTCATCACTGATTTGCATAATTTCATCGTATACTTTTGTATTCAAAATATCGGGTATAAAGCCAGGACTTGTGCCAACTAGCTTATGTTTGCCTGGTTTTCCACCGGATAATACAGGTGATCCTTTTGGTTCTACAACAGTTATAAACAAACATGGAATATGTTCTTTCAACGTTTCTCCAGTTCCTGTAATAGTACCACCAGTGCCAGCTGTTGCCACGAAGGCGTCCAATTCACCATTCATTTGTTCCAAAATCTCTATAGCCGTTGTGGTCCGGTGGATATCCGGATTCGCGGTGTTTTCAAATTGTTGCGGGATAAAACTATTTGGAATTTGAATTTTCAATTCTAGCGCTTTTTGAATAGCTCCAGGCATTTTAACCTCGTTTGGAGTCAACACCACTTCAGCTCCGAATGCTTTCAAGAGATTAATCGTTCTTGTGTGGCATTATCCGGAAGTACAAGAATTGCCTTGTATCCCTTAGCAGCTGCCACCATGGCATCGTGGTGTATTACCAACGAAGGATGGTGATACAAATAATATATAGGATTACTATCCTAGGGGAGGTTTTAAAATGAAAACTTTGTATCATTTTATTGTTGATTGTTTCGACAGTAGGAGGTTGCTCTGGTAAATATCTCGCTTTCTCGGGAGAAAGTAAAAACTGGGAAGGTACATACTCAACAACTATTAACGAAAGTACCGAGAATGGTACTTATACTTTGCATTTTAAAAATGGCGATAGAAATACTAAGCTAAAGGAAATAGAAATTATTATTAATAACGGTGGAGGAGAATCCATACTAAACGAGGAGGAGCATATAGGAGGAAAATGAAAGAATAAAGGTAACAATTAAATGGGATGGCCAGTATGAAGAGAAATTTTACTTAGACCAAAAATAAAGCAAATTTTCGCGATATTCCTCGATTTTTTGTCGCACGCGTTTGTTCAGGATTGTCACTTTGCGCGATTTCCCGGGAAAAGAGGAAGTTACGATTTGAGGAAGGCTCATTACATGGATTGAGATGAACGGATTGTGAAGGCTTTAGGAAGATTTTTTTATAATATACTCCACCAGAAAAGTTTTCTAAGTGGATACGACTTAGCCGAATATAATGAAAAAGATCTGAGCAATCCATTTGAATTTAAACCTACAGAACACGGTCACTATAAAGCAGCATCGTTAACCAAGGATTCTGCTAAAAAATTGTCTATCGGAGAAGCGATTGGCCTCCTTGAAAAATTGGACCGCAATACAATTATTGTTGGCAATCCAAGTGAAGTGGCAGATGTCATACAATATCAATTCGAAGCATCAGGTGTGGATGGATTTAATCTAAATCATCTTGTTACACCAGCAAGCCTGGAAGATTTTATTGATCTGGTCGTTCCAATTTTACAAAAAAGAGGTCTATATAAAACAGACTACCAAAAAGGTACATTAAGAGAAAAGTTGTTTGACCATGGAAGCAGCCTATTGCCAGAGGGTCATCCTGGTAGTGGGTACAGAAAACCTAGTCCTGTTAGAGTGTAAAGGAATATTGTGTTTAGATCATTAGGTATCATAAACCTTTCTTAATATAAAAAACCTCTTTCCATAAAGAAAGAGGCTAAAGAAAATACATCAAGTTTCTATACTTTGTATTTTCTCTCCGAAGTCAAAATTGAGAGGTGAAAAGTCTGATTAGTGTAAATGCCAAAACTCCATTATTGTTCAGCTAATTCAGTTACAGCAACACTTTTTTTACTTGATGGATTGGCAAGGGGATGTATCGTCACCTGTCCGTTGCTTTGATCCACATGTTCAATATAAACGGGTTCCCCGTTAAAGGAGACACTGGCCATGACTTGTGATGCAGAGATTTCTTGCGCGCGTTTCGCATCCATAGTATCAGCTCCTTGTGATATACGATAAGTTCTAAAGTTAAAATATTCTAATGTGCATTTAGGTTAAGGTAGCGACGAACAAAATCATTTTTGCAATTGACTGTAGAAAAAGAGTCGAGCGGTAGTCTTACCCCGCTCGGCTTTTTTTGCTTTAAGTTTTTATTCTAGAGCCACGACTAAGTTTTTAATGTATACATTTATGCCCTTAGATTAAAACTGACTTAATCGGTTTTCCACAGCTTCTACAACATTGTCAGTGGACATCCCTGACATTGCCACGACTGGAAATGTGAATTCATCATTATGTCCCTCGTTAATTGCCCTTACTACTCCTAAATCATAACCAGAAACATTTTCATCTGTATTGAACATMGTTACTGTATGTCCTTTTTCTTCTAAGGCGTTTTTCACGTCTTCATAGGGTTTTTCAACTGCGATTTTAGCCATTTTTTCACATCCTTCATTCAAAAAAATAGAAACACAAAAGTTATTCTTCCCTAAAGTTTCAACACTAACCACCGTTAAATCTATTACATTTTTTCTATTTCTAATTTTCTTTTCTCTTGAAAAACAAACTGAATCAATAATTTCCACCTTTTAAATCCATACTACAGTGAGAGGTGAAAGATATGTATAAATTGTTATCTCATAATGATTTGGACGGAGTCGGATGCGGTATATTAGCGAAACTCGCTTTTGGTAAACAGGTGAAGGTTAGATACAATTCCATTGCAAGTCTAAATCGTGAAGTAGAGTGGTTCTTGGAAAATGATGATAAGAATACCTTTTTATTTATTACTGATTTGTCCGTAAACGACGAAAATGAAAGAAAACTTAATGACTTTTACCAGTCAGATGGACGAGTTCAGTTGCTAGATCATCATAAAACTGCGCTGCATTTTAACGAATATGAATGGGGACATGTAGTGGTTGAGGACGAAGAAGGGAAATTAACTTCTGCGACTTCCTTGTTTTATGAACATCTTGTAAGTAATCGACTATTAAAACCATCTGAGGCAATTGCTGAATTTGTTGAGCTAGTTAGACAATATGATACGTGGGAATGGGAGAAAAATGAAAATGCACATGCGCAGCGTCTTAATGCACTTTTTTATTTAATTACAATTGAAGAATTTGAAGATAAAATGTTGAATCGACTAATGACTGATGAACATTTTCGTTTTGACGAATTCGAAAACAAAATACTCGATATGGAAGAGAATAAAATCGAACGTTATATTCGACGCAAACGCAGAGAACTTATCCAAACACAAGTTGGGAATTATCTAGCAGGTATTGTGTATGCCGAATCTTATCATTCTGAACTTGGCAATGAACTCGGCAAAGAATACCCACATTTAGACTATATTGCTATTTTAAATATTGGAGGAAAACGTTTAGGATTTCGAACGATACACKATCATGTGGATGTTTCGGAAGTAGCCGGTACATTCGGTGGTGGAGGGCATGCAAAAGCATCGGGTAGTTCACTAACTAAAGAAGCATACGCTCAGTTTGTTTTAGAGACATTTAACTTAGATCCCCTGAGGGAAGACGCAAGGCGAAACCGATATAATCTAAAACATTCTTTATTCGGATGTCTTTATAAAAATCAAACGGAAGAAATCTTCTTTCTCTATCCCTCAGGGGAAAGCGAATGGGTTATTGAAAAAAATAAAAAAATACTCGATTCAAAATTTGAAAGTTTTGATGACGGGGAGAAATATTTGAAAAGAAACTATGCTACGTGGTTAGTGAGAGATGATACGTTTGTTAAATATCTAATGGATGGGTATTCGAGCAGAAAGTTCAAATAATCGATTCGTTTTAAACTTGGTTATCCAAGGGCATGCTTATAAAGTATAGACTATTAGGAGGTAAAGGAACTCATGTTAACAAACAAAGAACTTCAAGCATTGAAAGACTTTCATAGTGGTGAACGTGGTGTGTTAAGTATGTATTTAAATACGAATCCGGGAGACCCAGACAATTTAAACGGAGGCTGGAAAATCCATCTGAAAAATGGATTTAAAGAGCTAAATAAATTTCTGTCAGACAAAGAAACTGAATTGAAATCATTAAAAGCACTGAAGGAAAAAGTATTAGATGAACTAGATAAAAATCCGGATGAGTTGCGAAAAGGAGTCGTTCTATTTGCTTCAGAAAACCCGGAATTGTGGTCGGTTCACTATGTACAAGTACCAGTTAAATCAAGCTTCCACTGGGAAGACCATCCAGTTCTTGAACAACTAGAATATATGTACAAAGCCTATCCAGAAGCCGGTATTATTTTACCAAGCTTTGGTGAAGTACGTATTTTGGATACGGCAATGGGAGTAGTAAAGGRAGAAATTACTTACGTATTTGATCCAAACCTTGAAGAATGGGGACAATCGAAACAGATGGATCCTACTGGTTCCCATGTAATTGGAAGTAGTAAAGTTGATTTTCTAGAGTCGCGTTTGAAAGAAAATTTAAACAGGTTCTTTAAAAGTATGGGTATTACCGTGGAACGCTTGAAGAAAGAACGAGGTTGGGAAGAAATCCATGTGGCAGGGGAAACTGAGTTGGCAATCGCTTTCTCTGAAATTTTACGTAAAAAACCAACAAGCTGTATTTACAAAAATCTAAATAACAGCAAAACAAGTGATGTAATTCATCAAGTTTTCGAGAAATAATGCAGAAAGATAAATTTTATATAAGGCCATTTACTATTACTTGTATAGTAAATGGCCTTATTTTTAGTTGCATTTTTGGGCAAAATTTAAAGTTTTCGTATCTATAATTTCTATGTTTTCTCTATCTTGCTACTTAAATCGTCTATATTTTTCTATTGTATGGTAAGTAGTATTCATATATAATAAAATTAATTATCATAAGTATTCAGATAATTAAAACAATTAGAATTGATTAAAAACTAGATTAATAGGGGGTATTTTATTGAAACGTGTTAAACGCTTGTTTTCTTTAGGCGTCATTTTATCTAGTATAAGTTTGGCTCTGGTTGGCTGTGGAACAGATACAACAGGAGAAAATGGTGGGGATAAGAAATACATTGTTGGAACAGATGCTACATATGCACCAATGGAATATATGGATGACAAAGGCAACATCGTTGGTACGGATATTGATATTATTAAAGCGCTTGCAAAGGAATTAGACATAGAAGTAGAATTCAAAAATTATGGATTTGAACCATTATTCACCGCAGTATCAAATGAAGAAGTAGACTTTGCAGTTTCTTCAATTACGATTACAGATGAACGAAAAGAAACATACGATTTTTCGGATCCTTACTACGTAGCTAATCAATTAATTTTAGTTCCAGAAGAATCTTCAGTTGGTAAATTCAAAGATTTGAAGGATAAAAAAGTATCAGTTCAGATGAATACAACGGGCCATAAAGTAGTACAAGGATTACTTGGGAATACAAGTTCAAAAATTGTTGCTATGGAATCAATGCCACTTGCAATTAGTGAAATGTTAAATGGCAATGCGGATGCTGCAATTGGGGACAATGCAGTCATTAATGAATATAAGAAGAATAATCCAAAAGTTGCATTGAAAACAGTTGAAGATGAAGCTTTTGAAAAAGAGTATTATGGCTTGATGGTTAAAAAAGGAAATGAAGAATTACTCACTCTTTTAAACGAAGGAATTGAGAAATTAAAGGCAAATGGAAAGTTAAAAGAAATCACTGGTTTTGATGTAGAGTAACTTTACATTTAACAGGGTAGCGGAGGTGATTGACATGGATTTCCCGGACATTAGATGGGATATTATCTGGAACTATAAAGAGTTATTTATTCGTGGGATTTGGATTACACTCGCTCTTACAATTGTCGGTTATTTAGGCGGTATTGTATTAGGATTATTTTTAGGAATGGGTAAGCTTTCGAAGAAAAAATGGTTATATTATCCGAGTAAATACTATGTTGATTTCTTCCGTGGAACGCCATTGCTCGTACAAATTCTTTTAATCCATTTAGCAATCATACCAGCAATTTTTGGTCATTCATTAGGGTATTTTGTTTCAGGATGTGTGGCGCTTATTTTAAATAGTGCTGCCTATAATGCAGAAATTATCCGTGCGGGCATTCAGTCGATTGAAAAAGGTCAAATGGAAGCAGCGAGATCACTCGGGATGCCAAATAATATGGCTATGAGACATATTATATTGCCACAAGCATTACGTCGAATGATTCCGCCACTTGGTAATGAGTTAATTGCATTATTAAAAGACTCTTCTTTAGTGACAGTTATCGCAGCAAATGATTTATTGTATGCAGGAAAAGTCGTCGCAGGTGCATATTCTCGCTTTTGGGAACCATATATCACAGTGGCGATATTATACTTATTTCTTACATTCTTCTTTGGGAAAATTATTACGTATGTTGAAAACCGCTTTAGTAACAGTTTTGTTCCTAAACAGAAAAAAGGTATGTTTTCAATTCGGCGGTAATGGTTAGGACGGTGGACAGATGATTAAAATCCAGGGATTACATAAATCGTTTGGAGAATTAGAAGTACTAAAAGGCATCGATTATGAAGTGAAAGAAAAAGAAATTATTTGTGTAATTGGTCCAAGTGGCTCAGGAAAAAGCACTTTTTTACGATGCATTAATATGCTAGAGGATGTAACGTCTGGAGATGTGTTCATTGATGGTGTAAAGGTGAATGATGCCAAAACGGACATCAATGCCATTCGAAAAGAAGTAGGCATGGTTTTCCAACAATTCAACCTATTTCCGCATATGCGTGTATTGGAAAACATTACGATCGCACCAATTAAGATTAAAAACATGAATCCTAAAGAAGCTCAAACACTTGCCCATCAATTACTTAAAAAAGTTGGACTTGGTGACAAAGCGAATTCTTATCCCGAACAGCTTTCAGGCGGGCAAATGCAACGTGTGGMCATTGCTAGAGCACTAGCGATGCAACCGAAAATTATGCTGTTCGATGAACCAACTTCTGCACTTGATCCGGAAATGGTCAATGAAGTGTTGGACGTGATGAAACAACTTGCGTATGAAGGCATGACGATGGTGGTCGTAACACATGAAATGGGCTTTGCTAAAGAAATGGGAGACCGAGTATTATTCATGGATCAAGGACTTCTTGTAGAAGAAGGGACACCTGAACAAATATTTAATTCTCCACAACATGAGCGTACACAAGCATTTTTGAGTAAAGTGCTGTAATAAAGTTGCTAATAAAAAAACCATCTTTCCGAGCGGAATGTTCGCTAGAAAAGATGGTTTTTTTAAGCTATTCGCATGTAACTCTTCTAAAGATATTTAGCATAGCGTTTTTCTAAGTAATTTTGCATCACGGTCATTGCTGAACAAATGGCCCAGTATATGAGTGCCACCAAAATTAAAAGCGTCAACAAATCATATTCTCTAGCACCTATGATACGTGCTTTTTGAAAAATCTCTGGTACCGTAATCATGGCTGCAAGGGATGATGCTTTTATTAAATCCATTAGGACGTTCGATAACGGCGGTATCGAAATTCTTACTGATTGTGGAAGAATAATTCGCTTCATCGATTGCCAGTAAGACAGGCCTAGTGCTTTTGAAGATTCCCATTGGCCAATATCAACGGAAGACAGGGAAGAGCGAAGAATTTCAGCCATATACGCAGCACTATTTAAGCTAAAGCCAATTAAAGCTGCTTGCACCGCTGTAAATTCAATACCCACTACTGGAAAACCAAAATACAAGACAAATAAGATTACAAGAATTGGTACGCCCCTCATAAATGAAATATACATTCTAGCGGGCCATTGTAAGATGAAATGTGATGATGTGCGTGCAAGGGCAAGGAAAAAACCGATGATTAATCCAACCACCATACTCACAAGCGCAATTAACAGTGTATATCCTATCCCACTTAGAACATAGGGGAAAGAATCAATGGCGAGTTGAGGATCAAATAAAAGACCCCATTCTATTTCATTCATTAGCATTTCCCCCAATTGCTATTACTTAATGTCAACTACTTGAGTAACGTCTGCTCCATTAAAGAACTTAGCTGAAATTTCAGCAATTGTTCCGTCTTCTAGCATTTCATCAATCACTAGATTGACGTTTTCTTCAAGCTCTGTGTTTTCTTTGTTTATTGCAAAACCAATTTTAGATGGACTGTATTTAATATCTGGATGAATCGTAATATTCAAGTCAGGAAATGCAGCTACTGCAAGAGTTTGAAGGTAATAATCATTTAATATTACGTCTGTTCGACCAATCCCTACATCACGTAAATACACTTCGTTTGGTGCATTGTCATATGTTACTTCTTCAGCCCCATATTGACGTGCCAATTCCATATAAACGGATGTAGAAGCTCCAGCAGCTTTTTTACCTTTGAGGTCTTCTAACGTTTTAATACCTGATAAATCGTCTTTGCGAACAACTGCTGTACCAAATGAATGTTTAATCGGAGTAGAGAAAATAAAGTTCTCTAGACGGTCTTCGTTCATTTCAATGTCATTTGCAGCCATATCGACTTGTCCCGTTTTGACACTTGTAAGCATCTCATCAAAACCAAGCTCTTTAAATTCGATGTCAAGTTCAAGGCGTTTTGCAACTTCACGAACGACTTCTACTTCAAAGCCTGTTAACTCATCAGAATTTTCATCCCGGTAAGAAGTAGGGAAAAGTGTTCCTGATGTAGCTACTGTAATTGAACCTTCTTCTTTAATTTTATCCCAAGCTGTCGCTGCTTTTTCTGATTCATTTGAAGTATTACTGCTATCATCATTGTTACAAGCAGTTAAAAGGAAAATTGACATAATTCCTGTAATTAATGCAAAGCGTTTTTTCTTCATAAACGTATTCATAATAAGCCTCCCTAAATTAGAATCCGTTTTAAAACATACCATTTAACTATGATTTTGAGCAACCCTTTCAATGCAGTAAATAATTATTGTGTTTAATCTGAACATTTCGTCTATCTTGCATTATTTTCCCCAGTGGTTATTATTAAATAATTTGTTAAAGATGGATAATACGAGTTGTCTAGAGAATACTATCTCCTTTTCGAAAATAGAATAATAAGGTAAGTATTATTCTTTATATAGGAAGGAGAAAAAAAGTGGGAATTAAATTTATTAAAGTGTCAGTTATTTATTTTACCATTGGAGTTCTGTTGGGGATGTATATGTCAATGGAGCATGATTATGTTTTGAAAGGCGTACATGTACACATTAGTTTACTGGGCTGGGCTTCATTCGCACTTGCAGGAATCATATATTATTTATTTCCAAAAGCGGGAAATCATACACTTGCGAAGGTACATTTCTGGGGAGCAAATATAGGACTTCCATTGATGATGGGGGGACTGCTTACTTTACTTATTAGCGGATCAGAGCAAGCAACTGTTTTTATTTCACTCGGTACAACACTTGTAGTAATCAGTACGATTTTGTTTGCCTATAATGTTTTGATGAATGTACGAGTTCCAGTGGTAACGCTGAAAGAATAATATACGAAAAGAATACCCGTAACGGTTATCCAATCCGTTACGGATTTTTATATTTCCAGGACACCTACAGCGTTAATGGGAAAAGTTGTTACTGAGCGTATTTTCCTATTCAATCAAAGGTACAAGCTTGAAGAAGGTATTCCAGTGTCAATGGAGAATTAATTAAGATTATATATGTCAGATTATGATAAGAGGTAAAATGTATGAAAGTACAATTGAAAAGTGTTACGAGAGAAAACTGGGAAGAAGCTTTAGCTCTAAAAGTTCAGAAACAACAAAGTAACTTTGTTCCCCAAGTAGCGGTATCACTTGCCAAAGTTTATATTAAGCCAGACGGGGACAACATTGTTTATTTACCCTTTGCCATCTATGACAACAAGAAAATGGTCGGTTTTATTATGCATGCATACGAGGAAAATACAACGAATATGTATTGGATAAACGGATTTATAATTGATGAGAATTATCAGGGTAAAGGATATGGTAGGGCTGCATTAACTGAGATGGTTCATTGGATAGCAAATAGATTTACCATTTGTAAAGAAATTCGTCTTACCGTATATAGAGATAATGAAAATGCTCGTAAATTTTATAAAAGTTTTGGCTTTCTTCCAACCGGAGATGTATATGGTGATGAAGATGTATGGTTTCTTCCTATAATATAATTATGTAAACTAATATTACGATTTACATGAACAAGATATTCTTGGAAATGATTATCTTGATATTCACTGCACATTAATATTTGTTAAGGAGATTAAAAAAATGACAACTGAAAAAGAGAAAATGTTGAATGGTGATCTTTATAATCCAGCTGACCCAGAATTACTGAAAGAAAGATTAAACGCACGAAGACTAACTAGATTATATAATCAAACAATCGAAACAGATGAGAATAATAGAACTGAACTATTACAAGAATTGTTAGGTTCAACTGAAAAAAATCTATACATAGAACCAACTTTTCGCTGTGATTATGGTTATAACATACATGTTGGTGAAAATTTCTATGCTAATTTTGATTGTGTAATATTGGATGTTTGTGACATTCGAATAGGTGATAACTGCTTTATTGCACCGGGGGTACACATATATACAGCAACCCATCCACTTAATCCAAATGAAAGAATATCGGGTGTAGAATACGGAATACCAGTTAATATTGGACACAATGTCTGGATTGGTGGGAGAGCCGTTATCAACCCAGGAGTTAACATAGGTAATAATGTAGTTATTGCTTCTGGCTCAGTCGTAGTAAAAGATGTCCCGGACAATGTGGTCGTAGGTGGAAATCCTGCGAAAATAATTAAACAAATTGAACTGTAGATTAAACAGGAGTTGTCTGTGAGCAAATCACCTCCGTCAGCTAAAGAGGAAGGTTAGAAGAAAAAGGGTTAGCTATCAAAATTGAATTGGCTAAATACAATTTACTGGGGGAATTTAGACTTGGGAAATAAAATTTATAATGGCAGGTATACCGTTGACTCTAGAGACGAAGATTTTGTGGTTTTTATTATCGGTATGCGCATTAATCAAATATTTGCAATTTCCAAGTGGCTACCAGTTGCCAAAGCAATGGGACCTATGATTAAAGAGTTATATCAAAATCCTCAATGGGGATTTATACATACCGAAGTTTTGTTTAGTTGGCGAACAATAACTCTTATTCAATATTGGAAGGGATTTGATGAATTAATAACCTATGCTCATGGAAATACTCATTCACTTGCGTGGAAAGCTTATAATAAAAAAATTACTAATAATGGAAGTGTAGGTGTCTATCACGAAACCTACAAAATTGAAAAGGGTGCATCAGAAGCAATCTATAATAATATGCCTAAAATAGGACTTTCAAAAGCACTGTCACACATACCAGTATCAAAAAATAAAGATACAGCCATTAAACGAATGACCATAAAGTAAACATTAAACTAACGGATGTTTAATGAATATCATAGCTGTCTACGTGGGAAATAAAGGAGGGATTAATTATGGATATTAAAATAGATGATTTAACAGGATATGAAGTTGCTGAATTGTTAAGGGAGCATCTTCATAGTATGATACTGAATTCACCACGAGAAAGTATACATGCCTTAAATCTTGAACAATTGCAAAGTCCAGACATTACATTTTGGAGTGCATGGGAAGAAAATGAATTAGTGGGATTCGGAGCTCTTAAAGAAATTGACGAGCATCATGGAGAGATAAAATCAATGAGAACATCTTCATTACATCTCCGGAAAGGTGTTGCAAAGCGACTACTTCAACACATAATTGAAGAAGCAAAGCGACGAGACTATGAGCGGTTAAGTTTGGAAACTGGATCCATGGATTCTTTCGAACCAGCAAGACGACTATATTCTAGTTTCGGATTCAAATATTGTAACCCGTTTTCCGATTACATTGAGGACCCAAATAGCGTATTTATGAAAAAGGAATCTACTCTTACCTAGAGTGCGATTCTTAAGTGAGAAAATAAATTAGAGATATAGAGGAGGGTATGGGCTATTTATGATAACCGCTTGTGCTAATTGAGATTAACTTAATACAGTAAGAGGGGAAAAATATGCAAAGCGTTATTGATAATTTAAATAATTGGATAATAAAGGTCCCTGAAGAGTTCAGTCGGATGTCCGGATTAGATGTGTCTCAACGACCTATGCCTCTTAAGTGGTCAAAAAAAGAGGTTTTGGGCCATTTATGTGACTCAGCTATTAATAACCTTGAAAGATTTATCAAAATTCAATATGAATTACAGCCATTTTTCCTTACCCCATATAATCAAGATCAGTGGGTAGATATACAGGATTATCAAAATATATCAATTGAAGAAATAATAAATCTATGGTGTAACTTAAATAAAAAGATAATAAAAGTTATCGTTAAAATCCCCACCAAAAAACTAACGTATCTATGTGATATAGGTAATGTTCAACTTATGACTCTTGAGTGGCTTATTAAAGACTATCTGGAACATATGGAACACCATTTAAAAAATCAAATTTTCAAATAAATAAATGAGTCCTGGAATTTCGTCTGAAAGTTAACCTCTCTTGTGAACGTACAAGAGGGGTTTTTACGTAATCTCTTATTGCACTAAAAGGTGCAAGAGCTGATGATCTTAGTGAGTTGCAGAGGCAGCACCATTTTTTGCATCTTTTAACTAACGGGGAAGATTAGTTGAACAATAAAACAGAAAATATGAAAAAGAAAAGTATAAAAGATGGAAAAAGAATTGGTGAAATTTAAGAAACATTAACATCACACCAAGCTTTTGGTGTTTATGGTTCATACCATATAATCTTTGTCAATTGATTGAATCAAGTGCTATTTAATAAGTTGGATTTTTAACAAGTTATAACCCAGTATGATACGGCTGTTTCAAACATGATATGATAGACATACTTTTTAACAAAGGAGTTCAAGTAAAGTATGCAATCATTTGATGCCAAAATAAATCTATTATTACAAGAAACAGCTCAAGCTTACACATTATTTAAACGAACGGACGATGTGGAGCGATTAAATAAGACCGAATTATTTGCTAGAAAATTAATGAATCGGGAGTTTACTATCGGTTTTGCCGGACATTTTTCAGCGGGTAAATCATCTATGATCAATGCGTTAACTGGAGAACAACTTCTTCCTTCAAGCCCCATTCCAACAAGTGCTAATATCGTCAAAATACATAAAGCAACAACTGATTTTGCTATTGTCTACATGCAAGATCAACAGCCGGTTAAATTCACAGGAGATTATGATTTCGAAACAGTGAAAGAATTTTGT
>NZ_JBFUKT010000065.1:0-16626 GCF_056400705.1 Paenisporosarcina sp. P5_A11 | reverse complement strand
GGTTACTAGAGGTCAAACTCAAGTTCGAAAGCCAACGTATGAATCTAAAACGAGTTTTAGTAAAGACTTTTTAGACGATCATAAAGATAGGGAGAACAAGTGATATGGAACTTCAATTTTTAGGTACGGGTGCAGGAATGCCTTCTAAGCAACGGAATACGAGTGCTCTTGTTGTGAAATTAATGCAAGAAAGAGGCACCTTTTGGCTATTTGATTGCGGTGAGGCGACACAACATCAAATGCTTCATACCTCTCTAAAACCGCGAAAGCTAGAAAAAATATTCATTACACATATGCATGGCGATCATATTTATGGTTTGCCAGGATTACTCGGATCTAGATCGTTCTTAGATGGTAAAGAACCATTAACCATTTATGGACCAACAGGAATTCAAGAGTGGATACTTACAACTTTACGTTTATCAAGAACCTATTTGCAATACAAAGTGAATTTTGTCGAAATATCAGAAGGCATAGTGTTTGAAGATGAACAATTTACAGTTGAAGCTAAACTGCTCCATCATGTCATCCCTTGTTTCGGCTTCCGAGTTTCCCAAAAACCACTTCCACCGCAATTATTGATCGAACAAGCACTAAAACTAGGAGTGCCGAAAGGTCCCTTGTTAGCAAAGTTGAAAAGTGGCCAAGATGTACTGTTAGAAAATGGACATACCGTTTACAGTCAAGACGTAACTGCAAAAGCGGAAGAAGGATTTTCATTAGCTATTCTTGGGGATACCCGTTTTTGCGAAGCATCTATTGAATTGAGTCGAGATGTGGATATCGTTATTCATGAGGCAACATTCGATGCAGGCACTGAAGAACTCGCTAAGCCATATGGCCATTCAACCATCACGCAAGCAGCTCAAGTAGCGAAAGAAAGTGGAGCCAAACATTTGATCGTTCAACATATTAGCGCTCGTTTTTTACCAAGCCAGGCCGAAGAACTTCGTAAGCAAGGTTTGGCTGTATTTCCTTCGATTATAGTTGCTGAAGATTTTGCGGAATTTGAATTGAAAAAAAATGAATTAGTACAAATATATAAATAGGCAGACCTGGAGTGAAATCTCCAAGTCTGCCTATTTTGTTAGCAAATGTATTCAGAATTCATTCTTTTTTTCTTCGATATAAATCAATGGATTTATAACCCTCTCCTATAATGGTTTCCATTTCAAGTAGACGTTTTTCTTGTGTTTCTTGTCGTTTTGCACTATAAACGTATCGCGCCCAGTCCTTTTGGTAACCAAAGGTCAATTGGTTGTATGTAGCTAATAATTTCTCATTGAGAGACAAATATTGCTTTATGTCATCAATATAACGGATATAGTCATCCACACATTGGCTGTTTTTTGTGCTTGTCGAATTTTTTGTTTTCTTTGGAACTGATTTAAGACCGACAACCGTAAAAACATCATTTAAACTAATCATTTTTGAAAACTTTAAGGTACTCCCATAAACATAACCATCTTCGTCATGAACAATATTATTAAAGATACTATCACGTTCAATAAATTCTTTATATTTCTTATTATTTTTTTTGGGATATGCAAAGAACAAATAGCCACTATCCTCAACTAGATTTTTGTTGATCACCATCTCTAAATGTTGTGAAAAATCCTTCATACTAAAAACAAAAGCAAAGATAAAGTGATATTTGTCATTCTTTATTGTAGTGTCGAAATCAACTTCGTTAAAATCATCAATATCCTCTGGAGCCTGGAGAATTAGTTTCGTAGGATATTTGTTAATATTTAACTTTTCAATTACACTTTTTGTCGAATTCATTAATGTATTCTCCTTCACTTTTCTCCCATTTTAAACCGACTGATGAGAACTTTCAATGTTATATCGTTATTACTCATTGAACGCGTGTGACAGAAGGATCTCGATGCATTAAAAATATAATTTCCGATAAAACAAATCAAATAAAAAAGGGGAAGATCAAAAATCCCCTCCTTTTAATAAAATATAACTCGAATAAATAAATACTTAACTCCATTTCTTGTTGTCAAACTAATAATGAGCTAGTGGTTATAATAGGGTGAATTTCTCCATCCATAGCAAAAGAAACTTTTCCTGTCTCTTCTGAAACAACCAGAACAAGGGCATCACTCTTTTCAGATAAACCTATTGCAGCACGATGACGAGTACCTAGTTTTTTTCACCTACTAGTATGTTAGATAATGGAAGAACATTTGCTGCAGAAAATATTTGATTTGCACGAACTAATACAGCACCATCATGAAGAGGATTTCCAGGGTAAAAAATGGATTCTAGTAATGAATGTGTCAATTTAGCACCGATAGCTGTACCCGGGCGGATAAAAGAATCGATTTGATCCTTTCGCTCAATCACAATCAATGCACCGTGTCTTTGAATTGAAAGATGTTGGATACAAGTTGAAATATCTAAATACTTGTCAGTAAATGGTGATAAATAACAGTTTAAATAAAAAGATGCCGCCACAGCCTCTGCTTTTTCAAATGTTTCTTTGATTTTTGCAAGTTCCCCTAAAAGGCAATAGTTGTTTTCTTCTAATGCACTTAAACCCTTATTAACTTCTACCGAAATATTATTTAGACTCTTAATTAATTGTTCTTTAAGTGGTGAGAAATCGCAATTTAGTTCGATACAAATACACCTCATTTCATTTGATACTTATTCAAAGGGTGTTATGTCTTATGTCTTAACTTTATTGTGCTCAAATTGAAGCAAGCCATTCCTGCCACGGGATAAATAGTAGATACAAACATTATCGTATTAAAATCCTTTTCAAAAACAGCTGGTTAACGTCGGAATAAATGATTATGTTTTCAATATTGTAGTAGTTGCATTAAATGGTGAGTTCTCATTAATATTGCCTTTTTATCGAACTAAAGAACAGTATATTTTAATAATTGAAAAAATAAAGGATTTAAAGGAGTAAATCTAGAAATAATAATTTACCTCATCTTAAGAAATGGGATTCAATAGATTACTATTTTACTTATATTGGACCCGCGATAAGCTCGTATTAAAAAAATAAAACATTCAGGAGTTGTTCACTATGTTTTCTGCATTAACCCCTTTGGACTGGAAGCGTCGTGCAGTGAAATACTATCCCGAAAAAATAGCGGTAATCGATGAAAAGAAGAAGTTTACATATCAGGAGTTTGGAAAACGGACGGATCAGCTTTCGATGGCCTTACATAACTCTGGAATCCAGGAAGGTGACCATATTGCGGTGATGTTACCGAACACACATTATATGCTTGAGGCTTTTTACGGCATTTGTCAACTTGGCGCTGTGATGGTGCCTTTAAATTATCGATTATCAGCTGTAGATTTGGAGTACATTATCAATCATAGTGATGCGAAAATGCTGATTGTTGATGCCGAATTCAGCGGGCCGATTGAAGAAATCAAAGGAAATCTTTCCTTTGATCAGATTGTAATCGTTTCYGTGGCAGGGCATGAAACAACATTAAAAGGCGTGGATTACGAAGATTTTCTTCAACAGTCTACAGAGAACTCAACACTACCAGAAGTTGAAATTGATGAAAATCAACTTCTAACGTTGAATTATACGAGTGGAACGACATCAAAACCAAAAGGTGTAATGCTAACACACCGTAGTAATTACCTTAATGCAGCGAATTTCATGTATCACCTTAACGTCAAGCATGACGATGTGTATCTTCATACATTACCGATGTTTCATGCGAATGGCTGGGGTGGCGTTTGGTCCATAACTGCGGCTGGTGCCACCCATGTCTGTTTAAGAAAAGTAGATCCTCCAGTTATTCTTGAGTTATTTGAAAGTGAAAATATTTCATTACTATGTGGAGCTCCGACAGTGGTTAATATGTTGGTGAACGATCCAAAAGCGAAAAATATTAAAATTAAAATGAGCCCTCGTATGGCGACAGCAGGTGCACCCCCTTCAGCAGCGCTAATACAGAAAGCTCAAGATATCCTGGGATTAAATATGATTCATGTGTATGGTTTGACGGAAACTTCTCCATTTATTCTTTATTGTGAATGGAAAAAGGAGTTTGATTCAAAATCTAAGGATGAACAAGCTGTGATTAAGGCAAGACAAGGAATCGAGCTCGCTTTTAATGGGGAAACAAAAGTTGTCAATCCAGAAGGGGAAGAAGTTGCTTGGAATGGGAAAGAATTGGGTGAAATCGTTACTCGAGGAAACGTAGTTATGGAAGGATATTACAAAGACCCAGAAAAGACAAAAGAAGCAATTAAGGACGGTTGGTTCTATACTGGCGATTTGGCAGTCACATATCCTGACGGGTTCATTGAAATACAAGACCGAATAAAGGATTTGATCATTTCCGGAGGAGAAAATATTTCATCTACAGAAATTGAAGGTGTGTTGTATAAACATTCAGATGTTATGGAAGTAGCCGTTATTGCGGTTCCTGATGAAAAATGGGGAGAGATACCAAAGGCTATTATTGTGCTGCAACCTGATGCAAATGTGACTGAAGCAGAGATTATTACCTACTGCAGGTCAAATATGGCACACTTTAAAGCACCCAAAGCTGTTGAGTTCGTTATATCGTTACCAAAAACAGCTACGGGCAAACTACAAAAATTCCGCTTAAGAGAGATGCATTGGAAGGGATCGAAGAAGGTAAACTAATTTCTTTAATCTATCTTTTTGCTTAATTAAAGAAATTGTATTCAAATTAAGAAGAAAGCTTAAAACGTACACGAGTTTATAAAATCGGGTACGTTTATTATATATTTTGAAGGTGTGTCAGAGAAGACGAGTGACCATGACATTTTCTAATGTACTTAAACCCTTATTAACTTCTACCGAAATATTATTAAGACGTATTATGATTACTGATAAATCCGCTCACATTGCTGTATGCATTTAGAAGTAAATGGTATTATCGGTTTTCATCAGGCTATCGTCCCTCAATTACTACTTATTGTAAATAGGGAAGGTCGGGTTCGTGGAAACAAAGAAACAAAATTTCATGTTAAAGCCGGAGATGCCGTTTTTTGGGAAAAAGACGAATGGCATGAAACAACAACTGAAAAGAGATTAACTGCAATTATGATTGAAAGTGAAGAATTTAATCTGAATTTACTTATGCGTTCAAAATAACATATCTAAACCGGTTTAYTAAAAGAAGGGATTAATTATGAAACTCACCTTAAAAAATGAAAAGTCGGTCGTAATTCGGCCATACAATGAATATGATTTTAAAGACATCAATAGATTAAATATCGATGAAGGATGGACGAACTTAGTGGAGAAGAATGAAGACACTAAAAAAGCATGGAGTAATTCAAATGTTGCTTTTATTGTCAAAACAGATGATCGAGTGGTTGGCTGTATCAGAGGACTTACAGATGGTTTTATTAGTCTCTATATATGTGAATTAATTATTCATAAAGACTATCGAAGAATGAGTTTAGGAAATGAATTACTCAATTTCGTTCATAGCATCTATCCCAAAACAAGGATGGAATTACTAGCAAATAGTACATCTCGATCTTTTTATGAAGAACAGGGGTTTCGAACTTTCTCTGGCTTCAGGAAAACATACGAAGAATATAAAGAAAAGGATGAGAAAAATGAAAATAAATCAACAATGGAATCAAGAAGATAGTGATTATATAAGAACAAAAATTATTGAATACAACCAATCCAAACTACCAGATGACGTAAAACATCCAGTTAATAATGTTAGTTTTATGATTAGAAATGAAGAAGGGGAAATTTTAGGTGGCATAACAGGGAAGATTAGTTGGTACAATTTGCATATAGATTTTTTATGGGTAGATGAATCTCTTAGAGGTGAAGGATACGGAAAGTGGTTATTAGATAATATTGAAAAGGCTGCCAGGGATAATAATTGTAGAAGCATCCACCTAGATACATTTAGTTTTCAAGCACCCGATTTTTACCAACAGTGTGGCTATAAAATTGTCGGAAAGATTGACGAATATCCTAATAAAGATTCTCAAAAGTATTATTTGGAAAAGAAACTCATCTACTAGTTTGTCTTTTACTTATGGTCTTGATCGATCGCAAGAACTGAAGTGGTAAAGGAATAACAAAATCGCTTGGCATCTGACACTCGATTTCAATGATATACTGACTCAAGGAAAAAAACTGAAATAATCTTTTTATGAGACGTAATCATGGTTAAACTAATATGATTTGAGTGTAATTTGACCTTGATATATTAGTTTTTCTCTGAAAAGAGAACCCGTTACAATTCGGGATTCTTTAGATAAATCGAGTTATTGGTGATCATGGATTATCGTCAATATTTTTATAGAAAGTACAACGGTTTCTTAATTTTCATACGTTTTACCCATTCAAAAACACCTCCGATGAGTACCATTTCGAAGGTGTTTTATTTTTTTCGCAAATTTAGGTTAATCCATTCGTTGGTATTAACGTTTATTGTATAGCTTGTTTTTTATGAAAATTTTCACAGTTGACAATTCATATTGATTTTCTAATCTTTCTACCTTTATTAACTCAGTGTCATTATCTTCATCCAGGATAATTTCATTTTTCAAGTCATTATCCTTATCAATGTCTAAATCAGAATCTGCTCTTGAATGTGGATTATTATTAGAAAAACCATTACGAATGAAAAATTCTGATTGGTTAATCACGACTGAACTGACTTTATTGTTTCTCCATACTCTAGTCATATTTTTCACCTCATCTGGTTATAGTTTATTCACAAAAAAATAAATACATAGACATATGGCCTACGTTCCTTTAAAGAGCCTGTTTCTTGTTAAATAATTTATCTCATCCAGTTGGAATGTATGGTACATACTAGCATTAAAACTTTCCAACTGACATTGATGGACAGCTAAAATGAAGATACTTCTGCGGAATGTATCGTATTCGTTTCCGTTAATACAGCCGGCTAAACTGTCTTCACAGCAGTTCCCATTTCCTTTGTACAAGTTATTGTGTAGTAGGTGATTTCCTGTTGGATTCATTTCGAAATCATGTGCATATGTTAAAGACAAAGTACACGAGAAATGAACGGAGGATTTCAAATAAAAGGGAATTATCTCGATTTACTAGCTTATTTTGGGATAGGTGGTGCCCACCCGGGAGGATTGGACTTAACTAAAACCGTATTGGACGCAGAAAATATTCTTTCCTCAGATCATGTACTGGACCTTGGTTGCGGAACAGGGCAGACTTCAGCATATCTTGCTCGACAGTATAACTGCCACGTAACCGCAATTGATAATCATCCCGTCATGTTGGAAAAGTCGAACCATCGCTTTCAATTAGAGCAATTACCTGTAAGAGTGATCAATGGCAACGCTGAGAAATTAGCTTTACAAGACGATTCATTTGATTATGTCTTTTCTGAATCTGTTGTCATTTTTACGGACATTACAAAAACATTGAATGAACTTTCACGTGTTTTGAAAAAAGACGGAAAATTGATTTTGATTGAAATGATTGCTGAGCAAACTCTTACCGAAGAATTAATATCTGATGTGTGTGAGTTATATGGTATAAAGAAAATCTTAAATGAAGATGAATGGAAAATATCCTTGCAAGATGCTGGATTTAAACAAATTGAAATTTTAAAGCAGCAATCTGCTGAACTAATAAATACTGAAATTCAAGATTTGAATCAATCAAAAGACATTCGATTAGAGTTTTATGATTTATGGGATCAACATCATCAATTGATACACCAATATCGTAATCTTCTTAGCTATCGAGTATTCCGATGTCTAAGAAGTTGAAGAAAAGCAACCATTTCATGTATTTCTGCATGAACGGTTGCTTTTTTTATCGCGGAAACATTGTGGACTCCGTTTAATGCCACCCATATTTTGAACCCGCAATTATTTCATCAGATGAATAGGCATATAATTCACCTTTTGAAAAAGGACCGTGTTTTTTTTGGAAAGAGTTAACGATTTGATATCCAATGGAATACCCGATCCAATTTGGAAAAGGTTTATTGTTATTTCCATACATAAAAACAGTCTGCTTATCTCTTCCAGTCATATTCAGGGCAGGAATAAAATATTTTCTCCACAATTCAATGGTTTCTTCAAAAGAATATTTTTTGGTCCATGGTGACAACCATTTTTTCCCGTATTGTTCCTGTACTGAAAATTCCCCAAGACCTTCAATAACCAATGAATCTTTTAATGGAATATGTTTAAGCTCCAAGCCTAGGTTTTTAAATCGGCACACATGATTATATTCATGGGCGAGAAGGCTTTTCAATCCATATTCAGGCAAATCAGTAGAAATGAACAACAACAATTTTCCGGGGTAGGCAATGCCGTTTTTCTTTATCGTATTTTCACTCTCTATTTTTATCGGAAAAATAAAAATGGATGCCTCTGGACCACACCATTTTGCTTTAAGTAATTGGTATTCTTTATCGACGGAATGCCAAATACGACGGTTTTCCATCTCAATTACACTTTTTTCTATACCTGTCCATTCACTTGGTTCAAACAAACCATTGTTTAGTAGTTCGAAATGCAAAGTTTCTAAATCATTTGTAGAAAAGTATTTTTCCATTGGTTTGCATATAAGTTCACGCTGCAATTGGAAGGGGGTTATCTTACTCGGTTTCTTGCAAGCTTCTAAGAAATTATACAGCCAGTCTTGTGTTTGAATAACTGCCATCGTTACCATCCTCTATTTTGACATCTTAACGTTTATGATATGACAGACTGTAGTAAATGTTCATAATAAATGTCCAAAACTATCGGCTTCTAAACATTTGTCTACTAAAAAGAATATTTATCGGCATAAGTTATAWGTAACTACATCTATGATTGTAGATTATAAATGGAAGGGGGAATGAATATGCGCTATACAGAGTTGTATGATTTGTGTTGCCGATACCATAAAAAAAGTGTAAGAATAAAACAACATGATGGAAGAGTTCACGTAGGAACAATCACGAGAGTTAGTCGAGATAAGGTATGGATAATGCCTTCAAGTGGTTATGGTGGCTTTGGCCTTGGATTTTTTGGTGGTGGATTTGGAATTGGAATCGCCCTTGGAGCAATAGCAGGGATTGCTTTGACTTCTGCCTTCTTTTGGTAATGTCATATGCAAATTAACTGTGTAATTCTAAAGTTGAGAGGAAATCTGTAAAATTTCAGGTTTCCTTATTCTTAAAAGGATGTGTAACTCATAGTTTAAGATCGACATAGGAACCATAAATTACGAATTTTTGATAATCTCGATTTATACATATCTGAGTGTGGGCATGTGATAAAAATGCTCTAAGGTATTTTTTTCCATTCTCGAAACTTTTTTGATAAGATAAAAGTACTTTCAAAAAAGGAGATGTATGAATCCTATGGTAAAACAAATCGATAAGATTGATTCCATATTCTCTTAAATATATTTACAGTATTCACATGAGGAAGCCTTCCGTTAATAATAAGATAATAATTATTTCCCTAATTGAACCTTGGGAAAAACATCCCTAAGGAACAACTAGGAGAGTTAAAGAGGAGGATAAAACCTAATATTTTTTAGAAAGTACTCTTACTACTAGAAATGGGGTTCAATGATTTGAAACTAGGATTAACAAGAGATGAAGTCAAATTAGTTCCTTATGATGTAGAATGGAAAAGTGAGTTTGATTTGGTGAAACAAGAAATTAGAAACCACACAAACATTGTTGGTGACCACATCCAACATATAGGTAGCACAGCCAATATCGGGATCATGGCGAAGCCGATATTGGACATCGTTGTCGGTATAGATGACATCAGAAATGTTGAGGAAATAATCATCACTGGGTTTAAAAAAGCTGGATTTCTGAGATTGTCTGTTGAAAGACCTTCAGAGGTTGTTTTTGCAAAATTTGCGGATAACACATATGAAGTGAAAACGCATTTTGTACACCTTGTTGAGTATGATAAAGAACTGTGGAACAATTTAATCTTTTTTAAAAATTATTTGAACTTGAATGAAAATGTAAGAAGGGAATATCTGAATCTCAAACTGGATTATGTTCAGAACAACAGTAGTGGTATCGGTCAATATACTGATCATAAGGAAGAATTCGTAAAACGCATTTATGCGAAACGTCGATAAGTTTAATCATCCAGTTTTTGATACTTTAGACATATATATTGATTACGCTATAAGACCTTAAATAGCCAAGTGTTATATAAAATCAACTTGGACAGAAATTGATTATATTAGACTTTTTAAAAATAATGAAGAAACCTATTTTAAAGTAGTATCTGGTAACGGAAAATAACAAAAAGTGACTTCTTCATAATCATTTTTGGAAGTGAAAAGAGGTATTAAATGATCTACAAAGTTGTAATTAACATGCCTATATCAAATCATGAAGTACCAGAATTAAGAGAACTTGTTGGATGGGGTAGACGTGATAAAGATTATCCCACTTTGTTTGAGCGGTGCAATTTTTGGGCAGGAGTTAGAGATGAGAATAATAAATTAATAGGCTTTGGCTATGTTTGTGGAATGGGCTTAGAACATGGTTATATGGAAGATATAATAATTCACCCAATGCATCAAAAGCAGGGAATTGGAGTTAATTTGGTAAAAGAATTAATACGAGAATCTGAAAACTTTGGATTGGGGATAGTAACCGTGACATATGAAGAAAACAATATTAACTTTTATAAAACTTGTGGTTTTACACCTGGTTTTGGAGGAGTATGGCAAACATAAAAGTAAAAGTTTTCAAATTGAACCAACTAAGAACAATAGTTTATTAAGTAAACCACAAAAAGGACCTCAAAAAGGTATTTTCTTTGTTAACTGTATTTCAACATTTAGTTAAATGGAGACGAAATACCATTTTAGCTATCCAGCTTTCTTAGTAGCATCCATATTAAAAATATTTACTAAAATATAACCTATTACGCGTTAAAAAGGAGTTGATAAAAATTTCAAGAGCTCGTTATTTTGTGATTATTATATACACAGTAATATTTGCAGGCTCATTGATACTCTTTCAAACTCAACTTGCTAGTCCAGTGGTTGAAGATCGAGGACGACTTTTGCCTGTGAAAATGAAATCCATTAAATCAAGCGATAGTGAAGATGAGATAAAGAACATCGTTCGTGAGGCAAATCTTCATGATGACAAGATATCGATTGCCGGCATGCAGCACAGTCAAGGCGGTCAAACCCTTTATCCAGGTGGTATCATGCTTGACATGAAGCAATATAATAAAATTCTAGAATTAGATGAAAAAAATCAGCTCATTACCGTACAAAGTGGTGTTACTTGGGCGGAAATCCAATCTTACATAAATCCTTATGGTCTTGCGCTAAAAGTTAGTCAATCACAAAATATATTCACAGTTGGAGGTTCGATAAGTGTAAATGTCCACGGACGAGATATTCGGAATCACACACTCATTGAAACGGTTGAATCCTTTAGACTACTCAATGCACAAGGAAAAGTCTTGAATGTGAGTCGAGATGAAAATCCTGAACTTTTTGGTTTGGTAAATGGAGGATACGGGTTATTCGGAGTAATACTAGATGTCACATTACATTTGACAGAAGATGAATTATATCAAGTGAAAACTCAATCTATTTCATACGATGAATACAGTACCTACTTCACAAAGAATGTTTTGCAAAAAGAAAATGTGAAAATGCATCTTGCTAGGATTTCGGTAGCACCAGATAGTTTTTTAACCGAAATGTATGTTACTGATTATTCCACGGCAGATGATCAATCCTTATTGGGCAACTACACGTCTTTAAAGCGGGAAAGTATTATTGCGATACCAAAATTTTTCCTAGGACTTTCGAGAACCAATGAGTGGGGAGAAAAAATGTTTTGGAACACTCAAAAAGAATACAGTGAGCGAATAGATGGTACGTATATTTCAAGAAATAATGTTATGCGTTCTGATTCATTATTTATGGACTATAACAACGCAAGCAAAACAGAAGTATTACAGGAATATTTTGTACCAATCAATCAATATACCGCCTATATTGATGACCTAAGAGACACAATCAAAGATGAAGAAGATTTTAATCTATTAAATATCACCGTTCGTTATGTGGGGAAAAACGAAGAAGCCGTTATGTCTTACGCAAACGCTGATATGTTTGCGCTCGTTATGCTTATTAACCAAGGGACAAGTGAGGAAAGTATCGACACCACTGGGCGAGTCATTCGAAATATGATTGATGTAACTTTAAAACATGATGGAACCTATTATCTCCCTTACTATCACTACCCAACGAAAGAACAGTTAATTGAGGCATACCCTAGATCTGAGGAATTCTTTGAAATGAAAGAAAAGTATGATCCAGATGAACGGTTCATGAATCTTTTCTATGAGGAGTATCACAAATGAATTACAGAAAATTTATTATCTACCAAGGAACAATTGGAATGGCAGCAAGCATGATTTTCCCGTTTTATGTATTGCTACTAAAAAATGTTGGTAGTAGTTACGCCCAGTTTGGATGGGCATACGGATTATTTGCACTTACGGCAGCACTAAGTTACCCAGTGATTGGGAAATTTGCTGATCAAGCTGGAGATAAAGTTCTGTTAATCATTTATTCATGGGGGATGGCATTAATCTTGCTTGTTTTCCCACTTGCTTACGAAATCTGGCATATATATGTACTGCAAATTTTCATGGGTTTACTTGGAGCCGTTCAGAAAAACTCAGAGAAAACCGTCCTAGCACGTTCAGTTAATAAAGAGACTGCAGGAAATGAAATTGGCCGTTACCACATTTGGACATCAATTGGAGCAGCGATTGCTGTTATTGCAACCGGATATTTAGTTGATTTTCTAACAATAGGTAGCATCTTTTATATCGCTTCAATAGTATTTGCGTGGAGCGGGTTTTATATGATGAAAATGGAAAAACCACTTGTATGATAAGTGATTTGTAAAATTCAAAGTAGCAAATCTTAATTATCTAATTACTAGGAAAATATAAATAGTAAGTGAGGGACGATTGTGATAAAAGTTGAGAAAACACAAGTTGGTGAAGAATTATCATTATTTATTGCTTATGCAAATAATCAAAAGCAATTTCATGTGGGTTATTGTGGAAATAGTGAAAACGAAATTTTGCATATGTTGTATACTGTTAAATGACGGCGAAGAGAAAAATTATCACTTATGGATTACTTCTGATGGAGAAGGCTATATCCAACGTCTTCGTCCAGATGGAAATGCAACGTTAAAATTAGATCAAACTTCCGTGCTAAATTCCTAAACAAACAAGAAAATGTAAAACTGATCAATCAAGCGATTGAATTTGAGAAATAAGATTTGCTAAAGTATTTCTTTACTGATTTAGTAGACAAAATGAAAGTACAATGTAGGCTGCCCGAATTGGCAGTCTTTCATTTTTATTAACTGATTGAGGAAAAATAAAGTACGCAAAGAGGTGACAGTTATGGATTACACAAAGAAGTTATTACCATTGGAAGCTGGAGAAAAATTTATCCAGAAACATTATCCAAATTGCCAAGGGGCACTATTGGCTGGGAGTGTAGTTAGAGGTGAAGCTACAGAAATGTCTGATTTAGATATTGTTATATTTGATGAAAAAATAAATTCAGCTTATCGAGAGTCACATGACGAGTTCGGCTGGCCAATCGAAGCTTTTGCCCATAACTTAACTTCTTATAAATTCTATTTTGAAAGTGATTACCTACGTGCGAGACCTTCATTGCCAAGAATGGTATCTGAAGGAATCGTATTAAAAGATGATGGGATCATTGAATCATTAAAAAATGAAGCAGATATATTATTGGAAAAAGGCCCAGAAAAATGGACTTTGCAAACAATAACAACGAAACGATATTTTCTGACGGATGCATTAGATGATTTCTTAGGCTGTTTAGATAAAGCAGAAGAATTATTTATTGCTAATACAATAGCTGTGTTATTAAGTGAATTTGTGTTGAGATCCAACTGTAAATGGATGGGGGATTCTAAGTGGATTGTACGGTCCTTAAAACAATTTGATGAAAATTATGCTAAACGGTTTGTTGAAGCCTTCGATCGGTACTACAAATATGGAGAAAAAAATCTAATAATTAATTTAGTGGATAAAGCTTTGAAACCGCATGGAGGTAGATTATTTAACGGATATTCGATAGGAAAAGAATAATTTCGTAGTAATGGGTACATCAAATTAATATGGCGAAGAAAAAATCGGGGTATTAGAACTATAGTTCTGAAAAAATGGTACTGGATTAATAGGTTAATGGTTTAATTTACCAATATTTAAATCGAAAAGATAGTTCTAAAGTTTCATGCAATTATCTTGGAATAATTTACACTAATATAGTGTAATATGTTAATTTTAGGAGGAAATAATGAAGAAGATATTAGTAACCTTGGTGGCTGTGCTTTTAGCGTTTTACTTTGTTCCAACGAACACATTTGCTGAGGTAAATGACGATGAACTAACAGCCTATTTAACAGTAGTAAGTACAGAAAGAGGATATCCTATTACAAAGGAAGACTATGTTACCTATCTTGAAGAATATTCTCAAGTCTTTTTATCTGATTTTGAAAACATTCAAGAATTAGAAGAATACTTGGGCGAGGTTATTAAATCGGATAACAGTAACTTGGAATCTATATATGAGGATTTCGAATTAGATGAACTTCAACTAATAGAATTATTAAATGAAAATGGAGAAGCGATTGAAAATTTCATTTATGTAGATGACTTATACTTTGCCGTATTAAATATTGCGAACCCAATTGAGATGCCTGATCTTGATGATATTACGGCAGATATTGATGGACTAATGAAAGAAATTGATCTAACTGATAAAGAAATTGAAAATCTTATGAACCATCTCTTATCGATTGAAGAGGAACTAAACTCACCTGAAGTCGGTGAAAGACTAATGTCTATTGCTGAACGAATGATGGTTATAGATCCAGAAAATCCTACTGAGGAGCAAATCAAAGAAGTAGGAAATGCCTTTGAAGAACTTATGTCTATTTTCAAAATGAAAGCAAGCTTTTATATTGTAGAAGGTAACAATAAGACTCAAATATCTGCTGCAGAGTTGATGCAAATGGAAGTATTAGAAGGAGACTATTTGTTAATACAACTGTTTGACATAAACGGAACGCTTTTAGCTGATGTGAAGTTTACTTCAGATCAAATTAAAGAGATTCCTACTACCGTTGAGGAAGTAGCCGACACGGTTAAAGAAGAAGTGAAAAGTCCAAATCCACCTGTAGTGACTAAAGCGCCAAATAAGGTAAAAACAGTTAAAGGTGGTAAACTACCCGTTACGGATTCAAATAACCTAGATGGTGCCATGGCAGGCGCAGCGTTAATCGTTATTGGGTTATTCCTTTATAGAAGAGTAAGAGTTTCGTAATGCCAAATCTCCAACGAAAAGAAAGAAGAAAGCCGAAGAAGGCTATACTTCTTTCTTTTTCAATCCTAATTGTGCTTGTTGGTTTATGGTTGTTTTACAATAATATTAGTAGTTTTTCCAAAGGTTTTTTTGCTGGCGAGAAAATAGAGACTGAAGGTGTATCTGAGGTTCCGAAAATTTCTCCAGCCATTCCTAAGAGTGCTCATAAAGAGGAGCCTCTCTATGCGGAAAGACCAAAAATGGGTGAGGAGATAGGCACTCTTTATATTCCGAAACTTGAATCAGAACTTCCTATTTTTCATGGAACAAATGAAGATGAACTGGAGAAGGGTGTTGGGCATTTCAAGGACAGTGTATTACCTGGGGAAAAAGACAACTCTATTCTTTCTGGTCACAGGGATACGGTATTTAGAAATCTAGGCAAAGTAGGCAAGGGCGATGAGCTGCAAGTAAACACTGCAGCTGGAACCTTTACTTATAAAGTTATGAAAGTCCGCATTGTTGATGAAGATGATCGAACCGTGATTGTCCCTAAACCGCGCGCGGTTCTGACGGTCAGTACGTGCTACCCATTTGATTTTATTGGTGCTGCACCAGAGCGATATATATTGGAAGCCTATCTTGTTTCATCAGTATTGAACTAGAAAAAAGTGTCATCTCGAGATGTTGGTATTAGGTATAATAGTTGCTCAGCCATCCTCATTGCAGGATGGCTTTCTTGTTGAATGGATTTTTTAAAAGAACAAATCGGAGGAATAATTCTTAGTCAATTATGTGTTCTTTTATACAAAGTTGATGACTCACCAGTTTCATGAAAAAGCCACTATCAAATTTAATGATGGTGGCTTTCCTTTTTTTGATTTTGATTAACACCTGGAACAGACTATACCCTTTTCCTTTGGACAATTATCAACTGAGGTCCCCTATGTAACTCTTCTTGAATCATTCTTTTGTTTTTTCTGTAAGGTATGTTTAGGAAAAATTTCTTCCTGTGAATCCTGAATAAGAATGTACGTGTCCATTATTAAAGGTAGTCGTACCAGAAAATTCATGCAAATGTGTCCCATCGGTCATATAGACAGGAGGTCCCGTAGTCCCGGAAAATTGATGAACATGCCCCACAAATGTGGTTGTTCCCTCATAATAATGAACGTGATCCATCGTGTTATTGGCAGCAGAAGTTGTTCCCTAAACGAGATGCGAATGTCCAACATTTATTGTCGTTTCCGTGGAATATTGGTGAACATGTACAT